>JBFJMP010000175.1:0-5724 GCA_041633895.1 Nitriliruptoraceae bacterium | reverse complement strand
CCAGCCCGAGCCCCGCGATCATGTGCCACATGCCCCACAGTGCGGCGACCAGTGCCGCCTCCACGAACTCGTCGAAGAACGCGAGGGCGATCGTCAGGCCAAGGGCCGTGTTCTGGACGCCGACCTCGATGGACACGGCGCGCCGGTCGCGGACCGGCAGGCGCAGCGCGGCCGCGGCCCCGTAGCCCAGCGCCAACGCGATCGCGTTCATCGCCACGACCACGGGCAGGACGGCTCGGAACGACGCGCCGATGTTCGACAGGTTGGCGGCAACCGCCCCCACGACGAGGACCACCAGGCCGACGACCGCCACGATCCGCAGCGGGCGCGCGAGCCGGGCGGCAACCGTGGGGCGGCGCACCTGCAGGGCGATGCCGGACCCGACGGGCAGGCCGAGGACCAGCACCAGCGTCGCCAGCAGCCCGAGGGGGTCGATCGACACGCCCTCCGCGGACAGGCCCTCGACGCGGGAGCCCCAGAACGCGATGTTCAGCGGCGTCATCACCAGCGCGAGGAACGTCGACACCCCGGTCATCGCGATCGACAGGGACGCGTTGGCGCCCGCGAGGTGGGTGATCACGTTCGACGTGCTGCCGCCCGGACAGGCCGACACGAGGATCACGCCCAGCGCGATCGCCGGGGCGGGGTCGACGACCTGCACGAAGGCGAACGCGACGGCGGGCAGCAGCAGGAACTGGGCGACGATCCCGACGGCGGGCCCGACTGGTGTCCGCAGCGTGCGCCGGAACTCGGGCAGATCGAGTTCGACCCCGACGCCCAGCATCATCACCGCGACGATCGCGTTGACGAACACGACCGCGCCGGTGCTGAACTCGAACTCCACGTCAGCCGTACTGCAGTGCGATCTCGCGCATCTGCTCCTGGAAGCGGAACGGCGAGTCCGGGGCGGGCTCGCCCGGCTCGTAGTGGACGTGGCGCAGGCCGGCGCCGCTGTAGGCGAACGAGCCGTGTTGCGCGTACACGCGCCACGACACCGGCGAACGCGGGTCACGCCCGACCGTGATGCCCTCGAACGGCTGCATCGGGAACAGGATCTTCCACGGTTCGCCGGCTCCCACTTCGACACCGTCGACGGACAGCGTCGGCGTCCACACGCCCCCGCCGCCGGCATGCAGGTCCAGCGTCACCGACCGCGCCCCGGGCGCGAGCGCCCCGCCGTCGATGACCTGCACCAGCCCGTGGCCGTCGTTGTGCACGGCGACGACGTGGTCCGGCCCGGCGGCCAGCGGCCCGCCGACGTAGAGCGCGTAGCCGCCACCCTGGTCGCCGTGGGCGACGAGCGTGCCGGCCGCCCCGGCCTCGTGGTCCACCGCCACCGTGATCGTGCAGGACCGCAGCCAGAGCAGCTGCAGGCAGCGCCACCGTTCGAGCGACGGCGTGCCCGCCGGGATCGTGACCGGCTCGCCGTACACGTCCGAGCGTTCGGGGCGGATCATGTACTTCAGCCCCGAGCCCTCGTCCAGCGGGTAGAGCTGGCCGGCCCACGCGGCCTCCTCCCACGCGGCGGCGAGCTCGGCGACGAGGTCGGGGCGCTCGGCGGCGAGGTCGTTCGACTGGGTCGGGTCCGTCGTCAGGTCGTAGAGCTCCCACGGGTCGTCGTCGAACGGTCGCAGCGGCTGGTGGAACGACACGATCTCCCAGCCGTCGCGGTAGTAGGCGCGGTGGTCGGCGAGCTCGTACGCCTGCTCGCGGTGGGCGGACGGGGCGTCGGCGTCATCGAGCAGCGGCAGGAACGAGGTGCCCGTCGGGGTCTTCAGCGGCATGCCGCCGCGGTGCGTCGGCCACTCGGCGTCAAGCACCTCCATGACCGTCGGCACGACGTCGCTGATGTGGACGTAGCCGTCGCGGATCGCGCCGCCGTCGGTGATGCGCGACGGCCACGACACGATCGCCGGGACCTGGTGCCCGCCGGCGTAGGTCGAGGTCTTGTAGAGCCGGTACGGCGTGTTGCATGCCATCGCCCACGCCTGCGGGTAGTGCGGCATCGTCTGCGGCCCGCCGATGAGGTCCAGCCGCGCGTGGTCCTTGGCGATCTCGACGTCGCCGCCGAGGTGGCCGTAGTACGAGGTCGTCCCGGACGTCTCGCCCTCGCGCGACGCCCCGTTGTCGGAGGTGACGAGCAGCAGCGTGTCGTCCCACACGCCGAGGTCCTCGAGCGCGGCACGCAGGCGGCCGACGTTGTCGTCGATCGCGGTGATCATCGCCGCGTACACCGCCATGTAGCGCGCGTGGACCTCCTGCTCCATGGTCGACAGCGAGTCCCACGGGGGGGCGTCCCAGCCCGGCCGATCGGGGAGGGCGGCGGGGCGCGGCGGCAGCACCGCGTCGGCCGGGACCAGGCCCAGCTCACGCGAGCGTTCGAAGCGCCGTTCGCGGATCACGTCCCAGCCGACCGTGTACGTGTCGGCGTAGCGTTCGATGAGGTGGGCGGGGGCGTGCAGCGGGGCGTGTGCCGCACCGTGCGACAGGTACAGGAAGAACGGCTTGGTCGGGTCGGACGCCCGCGACGCCCGGATCATCGCCAGCGCCCGGTCCGTCAGGTCGTCGGTGAGGTAGTAGTCATCCGGGTAGGTGTCGACCTCGACGGCGTGGTTGTCCTCCACGAGCCGGTGCGGCTGGTGGAAGTTCGTGAAGCCGTCGAGCAGCCCGTAGTAGCGGTCGAAGCCCTTCTGCAACGGCCACGAGTGGCGCGGCCCCGCATCCGACAGGTCCGAGTCCTTGGCGAGGTGCCACTTGCCCGACATCAGCGTGGCGTAGCCGTGGTGGTCGCGCAGCACCTCGGGCAGGGTGGCGGCGTCGGGTGCCAGCTCGGCGGCGTAGCCGGGGAAGCCCGGGTCCGAGTGGCAGACGTGGCCGATCCCGGCCAGCTGGGACGGCAGCCCGGTCAGCAGCGCCGCACGCGTCGGGGAGCACATCGGGGTCACGTGGAAGTTGTTGAACCGGAGCCCCTCGGCGGCCAGGCGGTCGAGGTTGGGCGTGTCGATCTCGGAGCCGTAGCAGCCGAGGTCGCTGAAGCCGACGTCGTCGCACAGCAGGGCGATCACGTTCGGGGCGCCGGGCGGGGGCGCGGGTCGGGGCTCCCACCATGACTCGGACGCGGCGACCGTGCGCCCCACCGTGCCCTGGAACCCGGCGTACGGCTCCGCCGAGCCGGCCGGCGGGAACGAGGTGCGGGGCAGGTCGGGCTCGGTCATCGGGAGGCTCCACGCAGCACGGTCGCAATTGACGCGCAGGCTAGTTGGGGTGGGCCGTCACGTCTGACGGGGTGTCAGGTCCAGTACGATCTCGCCGCCGAGGTGGGAGCGAAGCGTGGCGCGAGGCAGGAGGTCGACGGCCGGCGGGCTGGCCGGGGCGCTGGTCGGGGGACTGGTGCTGGTCGGGGCGTCGGTGGGCGCTGCGCTGCCCGCTGTGGCGGCCGAGGTGGCCGAGGCGGACCCGCCGTACAGCGTGGACGGCGACCTCCTCGACGCGTCACTCGACTGCCCGGAGGCGTTCAGCCACCCCGACCGCGAGCCGGTGCTGCTCGTCCACGGGACGTTCACGCACGGCCACGAGCAGTACGACTGGAACTACCTCCTGGTCCTGCCTGACCTCGGCTTCGACGTGTGCGTGGTGACCTACCCCGATCGCGGGCTCGGCGACCAGCAGGTGTCCGCCGAGTACGTGGCGCATGCCGTGATCACGATGCACGAGGCGACGGGGCGGAAGGTCGACCTCGTCGGGCACAGCCAGGGCGCGTCGATGCCCCGCTGGGCGATGCGGTTCTGGCCGTCGGCGCGGGCGGCCGTCGACGACTACGTCGGCATCGCGGGTCCGTACCACGGGATCTTCGGCGACTCGCCGGGCGGGTTCATGCAACCCGAGGCGACGTGGCAGTTCGGGCCGGGGTCGGACTTCGTCACCACCCTGAACGACGGTGACGAGACGCCCGGTGACATCGACTGGACCAACCTCTACTCGCAGTTCGACCAGTTGGTGCAGCCGATCGAGACCGCACAGCTCGACCGCGGACTCGACAACCCGAAGGTCGCCAACATCCTGCTCCAGGACTGGTGCCCGGGCCGCGTGGTCGACCACCTCACGATCGGCACGACGGACCGGCTGGCGTTCGACCTCGTGCTCGACGCGTTCACCAATCCCGGTCCGGCAGATCCCGGCCGGCTGGGGCTGACACCGGCCTGCTCGGTCGCGGACCAGATCGTCGACCCGGCGGGTCAGGGCGAGGCGTTCGCGGCGCTCCTCCTGACGAGCCTGCAGGGCGGGTTCCCGGACATGCACCTCACCACGTCCGAACCGCCACTGATGGCCTACGCCACCGGCGACGCCCCCGCGCCCACCGACGACGACACCGATCCGGCCCGCACCGACGACGAGACCGACCCGACCCCCGACCCCACCGCCGACCCCACCGCCGCGGTCGACGACGACGAGGTCGACCGCGACCCACTGCCGGTCACCGGCGGGGCGCTGGTCGTGCCGGCGCTCATCGCGCTCGCAGCCGTCGGCAGGTTGCGGCGCCCCTGACCTCCCGGGCTCCGTCCACCCGACAGTACGGTGTGGCCCGCTCCACCCCGCCCCTCCCTCGACGAGTCTCATGACCGGCACCCGTCACGCGTTCCCGCTCAGGTCGGCCCTCCTCGCCCTGGTCGCCGCGACGTCGTTGGTGGGGTTCGCCCACGACGACGGCGGCAACGTCGGTCCGGCGTTCAGCGTGCCGACGCCGTTGCTGGAGGCGGCCTTGGACTGCCCCGACGAGTTCGTCAACGCCGCCGAGCGCGACCCCGTCCTGCTCGTCCACGGCCTGTCGACGACCGCGGCCGAGCAGTGGAGCTGGAACTACGCGCTGGCGCTGCCGGAGCGCGGCCACGACGTGTGCCTCGTGACGCTGCCCGACCGCGGCTTCGGTGACCAGCAGGTGTCCGCCGAGTACGTCGCCCACGCGGTGCTCACGATGCACGAGGCGACGGGGCGCAAGATCGACCTCGTCGGCCACTCCCTCGGCGGCTCGATGTCGCGATGGGCCGTCCGCTTCTGGCCGGGGGTGCGCGATGCGATCGATGACTACATCGCGTTGGGGGCGCCCCACCACGGCACCGGCCCCGTCGCCGCTGCCGAGGACCTGCCCGACGAGATGCCTGCCGTGATCTGGCAGTTCCTCCCGGACTCGCAGTTCGTCACGACGCTCGACGGCGGCGACCAGACGCCCGGCGACATCGACTGGACCAACCTCTACTCGTCCGACGACCGGTCGGTGTCGCCCAACGAGCTCTCCATGCTGGAGTCGGGCACGGACAACCCACGGGTCGCGAACATCCTCCTGCAGGACGTGTGCCCCGGTCGGGAGGTCTCGCACCTGTCCCTCGGGACGGCGGACAGCCTGACGCTGGCGCTCGTGCTCGACGCGCTCGACCACGACGGCGTCGCCGATCCGGGGCGGCTCGACGTCGCCGTGGCCTGCAGCGACACCGAGCCGTTCGCCAACCCCGTGGCCGAGCTCGGGCAGTTGCTGTCGGCCGTCATCGACGACGTGCGCGCCGGCCAGATCCGCCCCGACACGCACATGCGCCCCGACGAGCCGCCCCTTGCCGCCTACGTCGACGGCGCCGCGGCCAGCGCGGAGCCGCACGCCCCGACCGGCGGCGTGACGGCCGAGGACGTCCCCGTCGCCAGCGCGGCACCGGTCGACGAGACCACGCGCGCGAT
>JBFJMP010000174.1:0-5725 GCA_041633895.1 Nitriliruptoraceae bacterium | reverse complement strand
GCGTGGCTGGCCGAGGCCGCCGCGCTGGCGGGGGTCCACGTCGTGTCGGGCGGGGCGCGCGGTGTCGACGCGGCCGCACACGAGGCGGCGGTCGGCGTCGGGGGCACGACCACCGTCGTCCTCGGCTGTGGCCACCGCGTCGCGTACCCGAGGCCCCACGCCACGCCGGGGGGCCTGTTCGCGCGCATCGTCGAAGGCGGTGGGGGACTGGTGTCCGAGTTCCTGCCGGGCGCCCCGCCCCGGGCCCACCGCGTCCGGGCCCGGAACCGGATCGTGTCCGCGCTTGCCGACGTGGTCGTCGTGGTCGAGGGCGGGGCACGGTCCGGGACCCTGCTGACGGCCACGCGCGCCGCCGATCAGGGCGTGACCGTCCTCGCGGTCCCGGGCGACGTCCGCGCGCCGGGCAGCGCCGCCCCCCATCGCCTGTTGGCGGAGGGCGCAGGTGTGTGTGCGGGTCCGCAGGACCTCCTCGACGTGCTGGCGCTGTCGGGTCGCCCCCGTGCGGTGCTCGCCCCCGGGACCGGTGCCTCGGGTGCGGGTGCGGCGGGCGTGCTGGCCCCCGAGGTGCACCGTGTCCTGGCCGACGCGTGGCCCCGGGCCGTGTCCGTCGAGGACCTCGCGCGTCGGTCGGGTACCTCCGCGGGTGGGTTGCTGGCCGCACTCACGCGCGCCCGCCTGGCCGGTGAGGTGGCCCAGGACAGCGAGGGGATCCGACTACGGCGCGCGCCGCCCAGTTCGCACTAGGCTCACTCGGGGCCCGATCGACACACAACGGCGCGAGGAGTGGTGGGTGGAACCGGAACTCTTGGCGCTGTGGGAGCGCTACCGCGAGTCCGGGGCCGCCGACGTGCGCGAGAAGTTGATCCTGCACTACTCGCCACTCGTGAAGTACGTCGCCGGCCGTGTCGGTGTGGGCATGCCGTCCAACGTCGAGCACGCGGACCTGGTGTCGTACGGGGTGTTCGGCCTCATGGACGCCATCGACAAGTTCGACGTCACCAAGGGCTTCAAGTTCGAGACCTACGCGATCACGCGGATCCGGGGCGCGATCCTCGACGAACTGCGATCCATCGACTGGGTCCCGCGCTCGGTCCGCAGCCGCGCCCGCAAGATCGAGAAGGCGATCCGCGCCCTCGAACAGCGGCTCGAGCGCGCCCCGACCGACGACGAACTGGCCGACGAACTCGGCGTGTCGCGTGACGAACTCGACTCGATGCTGTCGTCCGTGTCGATGACCTCGATCGCCGCCCTCGACGACGCATTCGACGTGGGCGAGGGGGAACGGATCTCCCTCAAGGACACGATCACCGACGACAGCATGGTCCACCCCGAGGACCACGTCGACGAGGTCGCGATGCGTGGCCTGCTCCGCGAGGCCATCACCCGGCTGTCGGAGCGCGAGCAGACGGTCCTCGGCCTGTACTACTTCGAGGGCATGACCCTCGCCCAGATCGGCGGGATCCTCGGGGTCACCGAGTCGCGGATCTGCCAGATCCACACGAAGGCGGTCCTGAGCCTGCGGACCAAGCTCCACGACCGCATCGCCGGCTGAGTCCACAGCCGCGCGATCCACGTGGTCGTGGGCGGGCGAGGGACGTAGCGTGGGGCCATGCCGGGGGCGGCGCAAGGACCCGCCGTGCGCCTCGTCCCGCAGTCACCCCACGCCCGTCGCCGCATCGGCGTGGTCGTGCTCCTGCTCGTCGTCCTGCTGCCGGCCGTCCCGACCGGCGCCGTCACCTACCAGTGGCCCGTCCCGGGACCCGTCGTCCGGCCGTTCGAGGCCCCGGCGGTGCTGTACGGACCCGGACACCGCGGCGTCGACCTGCGGGTCCGCAGCGGCGACGACGTACGACCGATGGCTGCCGGCCAGGTCCTCTGGGCCGGGACGGTGGTCGGCCGGCGCTGGGTGACCGTCCAGCACGCTGACGGGATCCGGACCAGCTACGGGCCGCTCGGGCGCCTGCTCGTGGCGACCGGCGACCGGGTGACGCACGCGTCCGTCATCGGCACCGCGGACGGCGCGTACCACGGCGTGTTCGACGTCGTGCACGTCGGGGCGCGCCGGGGCGATGCCTACATCGACCCGGCCCTGCTGCTCGCACCGGACCTCGTCCCGACACTGCTCGGGGCGGGCCAGGTCGGGGCCACAGCCCCCGACTGGCCCGAGCGACCGACGCTGGTGGACGGGGCGGCGCCGTCGACGCGCCACCTCATCGTCCTCGCCGGGCTGACCAGCCAGACCGGTCACCTGCCGTTGGACCCGACGGTCCTCGGCTACGACGCCGACCAGTGGACCCAGTTCAGCTACACCGGCGTGACGGTGGACGGCCAGCCGCGCGAGTACTCGCCGCAGGACACCTGGCAGCGGGTCCACGACGCGGCACTCGCGTTGCGCGACCAGCTCCGCGCCCACTGGGTGGCCAACCCCGGCGTGCCCGTCGACCTCGTCGGCCACTCGCTCGGCGGCCTCGTGGCGATGTACTACCTGCTGGTCCTGCACGATCCGTACGACCCGACGCTGCCGCCGATCGGCAAGGTGGCGACGCTCGCCTCCCCGCTCGAGGGCGCCGACGCGGCGACGGTCATGCAGGCGCTGCAGGACGACCCGATCGCCCATGCCCTGCTCGAACTGATCGCCGCCACGCAGCCGGGCCTCGACGACGATGCCCCGGTGCTCACCGACCTCGCACCCGGTTCGGACGTGACGCGGGCGCTGCGCGAGGCGTGGGAGCGCCACCTCGCCGATCCGTACGCCGGGCCCCTGGCCAACGGCACCGACGTACTGACCGTCGGTGGGCTGTTCGACCCGGTGGTGCCCGAGTGGCGCTCGGACCTGCCGGGCGCCGACCACGAGACGGTCTACGACGAGCACTCCGGCACGCCCCGCAACGACCGCACCACCAACCTGCTCTGGGCCTTCCTCAGCGACCGTCCGCTGCCCGAGGCATCCGGCGTCGACGGACTCGCCGACCTGCTGTCGCCGTTGTCGGGTGGCGTGTCGCTGCTCGAACTCCTCATCGGCGGTGTCGCCGAACTGCTCGGCTGACGCGCGTTCCGACCCGGGCGCGGTGGACGGCACGCCTCACGTGTGGGTACCCTTCGCACCGACCCGCCCACATGGCGGGTCCTCGTGCGCCATCAGGCACACGAACACTCTCACTCCACACGCCTGTTGACGGGCGGCCCCGGTGCCTCGCGGTCTCGCGAGGTGGGTCGACTACCCGGATGACGCAGGCGGAGGCCCAACCGAATCACAAGGATTGAACTGTGGCTGTCGTCAGCATGCGCCAGTTGCTCGAGGCGGGTGTCCACTTCGGACACCAGACCCGGCGCTGGAACCCCAAGATGCGTCGCTTCATCTACGGCGAGCGCAATGGCATCTACGTCATCGACATCCGACAGACCGTCGGATACATCGAGAAGGCGTACACCTACACCCGTGACCTCGTCGCCAACGGCGGCACCGTCATGTTCGTGGGCACCAAGAAGCAGGCCCACGAGGTCATCGAGTACCAGGCCAACCGCGTTGGCATGCCGTACGTGACCGAGCGTTGGATGGGCGGCATGCTCACCAACTTCGCGACCATCAAGGGCCGCATCGCTCGCCTCAAGGAACTCGAGGCGATGGAGACCTCCGGCACCTACGAGCTGCTCCCGAAGAAGGAAGTCCTGCAGCTCAACCGCGAGCACGACAAGCTCCAGACCTTCCTCGGCGGCATCCGCGAGATGGGCAAGCTGCCCGACGCCATCTTCGTCGTGGACACCGTCATCGAGGAGATCGCCGTCAAGGAGGCCAACCGCCTCAAGATCCCGGTGATCGCCATCCTCGACACCAACTGCGACCCGGACATGGTCCAGTTCCCGATCCCGGGCAACGACGACGCCATCCGCTCGTCCGCGCTGCTCACCCGCATCATCGGTGACGCCTGTGCCGACGGCCTGCTGCTGCGCGCCTCGCGTTCCCCCGACGAGGAACTGCGTGTCCAGGCCATGGCCGCCGCCACCGCGGCGGAGACGCCGGGCGGCGACGCCAGCGAGCCCAAGGCCGAGTGGGAGATCGAGCTCGAGCGCCAGCAGGCGAAGGAGCAGGCCTCCAAGGCCGGCGCCGACGCCGAGGGCTGAGCCACTCCCTTCCTCACCACCACTTCATGTCAGGAGACTGCCATGGCGCAGATCACTGCTGCCGACGTCAAGAAGCTCCGTGAGCTGACCGACGCCCCCATGATGGCCTGCAAGAAGGCCCTCGACGACGCCGACGGCGACATCGCCAAGGCTGCCGACCTGGTGCGCGAGCGCACGGGCGCCAAGATGGACGCCCGCGCTGCCGAGCGCACCGCGAACGAGGGCATCGTCTTCAGCTACCTGCACACCCCGACCCCCGGCGTGCCGCCGAAGGTCGGCGTGATGCTGCAGCTGTCGTGCGAGACGGACTTCGTCGGCAAGAACGAGAAGTTCCAGGAGCTCGCCCGCCAGATCGCGCTGCACATCGCCGCGGCCAAGCCGATGGTGGTCAGCGAGGCTGACGTGGACGAAGCCCTCCTCGAGAAGGAGAAGGACTTCGCCCGCAAGGAGGCCCTCGAGCAGGGCAAGCCCGAGAACATCATCGAGAAGATCCTCGAGGGCAAGGTCAAGAAGGTCTACGAGGACTGGGTCCTGCTGAACCAGCCGTTCATCATGGACGACTCGAAGACCATCGCCGGCCTCATCTCCGAGGTGCAGGCCGTCCTCGGTGAGAAGATCGAGGTCGCTCGCTTCGTGCGCTTCGAAGTGGGAGCCTGACACTCGGCCTGGTGGCCTCGGTCAGGCGCGCTCCTCCGGAGCGACGTCGGCGGCTGACGAGCCCTGGCGGGCTCGTCAGCGTGGCTGGACATCGTTCAGCGGGCTGACGCACTTGACGAGGACCCCTTCGCTGGTCTGCCATCATGGCGGGACGGTGGAGGGGTTCTCGCATGTCCAAGGTCATCGGCCGCGTGTTCGCGTGGTCCGAGTCGCACCGCGCGGAGGTCCGGCCCGTCGCGCTGTCGATGCTGGCGCTGATGGCGGCGTTCGCCGTCGCGGTGGTGTTCCGCAGCCAGACGGACGAGCAGGCCGGGTGGGCGATCCTGGGATCGCTGTACGCGTGGCCGTGGGTCAGCGTGGTCGTGGGTGTGTGGCTGCTGGGGGAGTGGCGCGCCGGACGGCTCAACGGCGTCTTCGTGCTGCCGGTCGCCGTCGTGTCGCCCGCCGTCGTCACCCTCGTGCCGATCGTGCTCGTCGAGTGGCTGGCCGGCTGAATCGGGAGCCGACCACGGCGAGGAGGGCCAGTGCGGCCGCACCGCCGCCGGTCGCGGGCAGGGATCCACCAGTCCCCGGATTGCCCGCGGTGGCGTCGTCTGGTGGCGTCGCCGGCTTCTGCCCGCCCGGCTGGCACCCGCCGAAGTCCAACGTCTCCATGCGGGCGAGTGCGTCGGAGAGGCGGACCACATCCGGTGCGGAGCCCGTGTCGGTGATCGTGTCGGTGTCGGCCGGGAGCACCTCGAGGCAGGCCCCTGCGCGCACGAACAGTGGGATCTCCTCGACAGGGGCGTCGACGGTCACGTACGTCCCGCCCTCGATCGGCGTGGCGGTGCCCGTGCGGCGCAGGTCGCCGGTGGGTTCGTCGTAGGTGACCGCGGCCCAGAACTCGATCCAGTCACCTGCCGGGAGGTAGACTGTTCTCGTGGTCGCGCCCTCCTCGACGACCGGC
>JBFJMP010000173.1:0-5778 GCA_041633895.1 Nitriliruptoraceae bacterium | reverse complement strand
TGGGTCCGGCCGCGGTGCGTCGTGCGAGCGACCGGAGTCCCGCCATGCCCGACGACGCCGACGGCGGTCTCGCGCGACATAGGCTCTCGCCGCGCACGTCCCGCGAAGCGGGCCCCCTTCAGGCGGGCCCGGCGGGCACGTCGCCCGGCCGACGCCCGTCGTCCCGGCTTCCTGTCCCGAAGGGACTCGGACCCCTGCCGACCCTGCGACTGATCAGCGACCTGACGGCCGTCCTCCGACGCGCCGACAGCCGTGGACGCACGGCCACGACCGTCGTCCGCGCGATCGCGACCCACCTCGATGCCGACGGTGGTGCGGTGCTGGCGTCGACGCCCGGCGCGACGAGCCCGGGGATCGTCGGCCAGTGGTGGCGCTCCGACACCTCGCCCGCCGCCGCCAGCACGCTCATCGACGTGGTGGCCAGTCCCGAACCGGACGGCGACCAACCGTGGGCCAGCCTCGAGACGCGCGTGGACGGGACCACGCTCCACCTCGTGCTGCGCTTGCCCCCGGGCGGGATCTCGGAGGCCGACCAGCGCGGACTCGAGATCGCGGTCCGACTCCTCGCCCTCTACTGGGACTACGACGCACTGCCGGACGACAGCGAGGCGCCCGACGAGGTCGCCATCGTCGACCACGACGTGCTGCGCAGGCTCTGCGAGATCCTCGTCCCCCGCATCGCGGACCTCGCCGTCGTCTACCTGTTCGAGGAGCAGGGCCTGTACGCCGCCCAGGTCTGCCACCGCGACGCCGAACGCACCGACGCGCTGCGCGACGTGCTCCGCGACAGCGAACCCATCCCGGCGACCGACGGCGACCACCCCCTGACGACCCTGGACTGGCGGCACGGGCCCGTGACCCGTTCGGTCGAGGTGGCCCCGGACCCACTCCACGGCCACGCCGGACTGGACGAGCCGGTTGGCCTGCTGTTGCTGCCGTTGGCGACCACCGACCACGTGCTCGGCGTGGTCATGCTGGTGACCGAGGACGACGCCCAGATCACGCCCGCCGACGTCGAACTGGCGCAGCTCGCCACCACCTCCACGGTGCCGGCCCTGGCCCACACCCACCTCATCGAGCAGGCCGAGGCGACAGCTGCGGCACTGCGTTCGGCCGCCATCCCCGCGACGCTCCCCGACGTCCCCGGCTGGGACTTCGCGGCGCTGTTCGAGCCGATGCAGGGGGGCGGCGGCGTGGGCGGCGACTGGTACGACCTGATCCATCACCAGGACGGCACCGTCGACATCGTGGTCGGCGACGTCGTCGGCCACGGGCCGAACGCGGCTGCCGTCATGACCCGCCTGCGCAACAGCCTGCAGGCCTACCTCGGCGAGGGCCACGACCTTGTGGAATCCGTCACCCTGCTGAACCGGCTCCTGCGAGGCGGAGGGCCGGACGACCTCGCCGCGGTGACCTGCGCCCGCCTCCACCCCGCCTCAGGACGACTCGAACTCGTCCGCTGTGGGTCGCTGCCGTCACTCACCCTGATGACCAACGGATCCGTCGAGACGAACGACACCCCCGTCGGCCCGTTGCTGGGCGCGTTCGACGCCCCGGACTACCGCGCCCAGGGGCTCACGATCGCCCCCGGCGAGGTCGTCGTGCTCGCGACCGACGGCGTGGTCGAGTCCCCCGACGAAGACCTCGTGGTGTCGCTGCAGGAACTCGGCCAGTTCCTCACCGCGCGCCCGTCGGGCCCCCTTGCACTCGTGTCGGACATGGTCCGCACGCGCGTCGACAACGGCCAGCGACGACGCGACGACGCGTGCTTCGTCGCCGTCGAGCGAGCGCCGCTCGAGCTGACCCAGGTGCGACGAAGCGTGCCGCCATCCACGGCTGCCATCTCGAAGCAGCGTCGGGCGATCCGACGGTGGCTCGAGGCGCAGGACGTGATCGGACGGGCCGCCGAGGACACCGAGCTCGTCGTGGCCGAGTTGCTGGCCAACGCGATGGAGGCCTCACCGGACGGCGGCGACATCGGCCTGGAACTGCTCCTGACCCAGGATCGGATCACCGTCGTGGTCGTCGACTCCGGCACCGGCTTCGACGTCGACGCAACCGTGGATGCGGATCGGGATGCGTTGTCCGCGCGTGGCCGCGGGCTGCAGATCGTGGGCGCCGCAAGCGCGTGGTTCGGCGTCGAACGCCGCCACGGACGCACCCGGGTCCGCGCGGTCCTCCGACGGCCGGTGGCCGAACGTCCAGCACCGACGAACGGCGGGGTCACCGCGCGTACGGACCCGTAGACTCGCTGCCGTTGCCGCGCCAGCGGCGTGATCATCAGGAGTCCGTGTTGCCCAGTGCCCGCCTCGAACTGCATCGCACCAGCGAAGGTGACACGACCGTGCTCGCCCTCGTCGGCGAACTCGATGCCCACACGTGCGCCGACTTCGACGCGGCACTGGCAGGCGAAGCCGACGAGGACGAGGTCGTGCTCGACCTGTCCGAGGTCCGCTTCGTGGACTCGCTGGGGCTGCGCGCCATCGTCGCCGAGCACAACTCGCGCAGCGAACACCAGCGTCGCCTGCGGCTGCGCAACCTGCAGGAGTCCGTTGCGCGCACCTTCGAGTACGCGGGGCTTCGTGATCACCTGCTGATCGACCCGTGACGACCCGCACCCTCGACCTCGCGTTCGACGCGGACCCCGTCTACCTCCGCGTCGTCCGTCTGGCCGCGTCGTCGATGGCGGCCGACGCCGACCTCGGTGTCCGCGCCACCGAGGACCTCGTCCTCGCCGTCGACGAACTCACCACCTGGCTGATGATGGGTGGCGAGGGCGACATCCGCGTTCGCATCGCGACCGACGACGATGGCGTGACCATCCGCGCCTCCGGGCCAGCAGCAGCCGGCCCGCTCGATGACATCGCGACGGCGATCGTGACCCGTGCCAGCGACCGGTTCCGCATCGGAGCCGACCTCGACGGCTATGTCGTGGTCAAGTTGCGTGACGACGTCGAGTGATGTCGGTCGCGACGACGCGACCGACATCGACCTGTTCCGGGCGTACCGCCGGGAGCCGACCCGCGCGGCCCGCAACGCGCTGGTCGAGCGCCACATGGGCCTCGCGTACCACCTCACGTCGCGCTACCGGGACCGTGGCACCAGCCACGAGGACCTCAAGCAGATCGCCCTGCTGGGGCTGGTCAAGGCCGTCGAGCGCTTCGACCCGGACCACGGCACCGCCTTCGCGACGTTCGCTCGACCGTTCATCGTCGGCGAGATGCGCCACCACTTCCGGGACCAGACCTGGGACGTGGCGGTGCCGCGCACGCTCAAGGACCGCGGCCAGCAGGTCCGCACGGCCATCCGCCACCTCACCGCGGAACTGGGCGCCGAACCGACCCACCGCCAGATCGCCGAGCACCTCGACCTGACGGTGGACGAGGTCATCGAGGCGTTGGACGCCTCCCGCGCACGCCGCGCCGACTCGCTGAGTCGTCCGGCCGATCCCGAACGACCGATCGATCCCCCGGCCCCGGTCGACATGACGGGACGCATCCACGACGGCCTCCTGCTCGAGGAGCTGCTGTCGGACCTGGACGACCGCGAGGCCCTGATCGTGCGCCGGCGATTCGTCGACGAGTGGTCGCAGCAGCAGATCGCGGACGAGATCGGCGTCAGCCAGATGCAGGTGTCGCGCCTGCTCCGGTCGATCCTCGCGGACCTCAAGTCGCGCGCGGCGGACAGCCTCCCGCTCCGCACGGGTGCGCCCGCCGACGTTCGCTGACCGCACTGCACTGCAACCGCAACGTTTGCTCGCACGTCGTACCGGGCACAACTCACCTCGAGCCGACACCACCCGTCAAGAGGAGCCCGTCCGATGCAGACCCTGGCCGAACCCGCCCCGATCACCATCGACAGCCCGACCTCCAGCCCGACCGCCAGCCCGACCTCGTGGGCCGACGACGACCCCCGCTGGGAGACGCTGTCGTTCCGCGTCGTGACGCGCGACGTGAAGTCCCGCCTGGACGAACTCCAGCGCGACCTCGCCGGCCTCGCACAGCCCGGCGCCGCGCCGTCCTATCGCGACGTGATCGAGGACGCCCTCGCGCTCATGCGCCGAGCCCAGATCGTGCTGCGCACGCCGGACGCCACCGACGCGACCTCCGCCGCCTGACTCCGGGCCTGACTCAGGGACGGGGCGCCGCCGTGGCGTCCAGTTCGGCGAGCCAGCCGCGCACGCGGGCCGTCGCCCTCACGTCGTCCTCGTTGTAGCCGAGCAGGCGTTCTCGGGCCTCGCGATCACCGGCCACCGCCTGTGCATGCCACACGAGCGACGCGTACCCGCCGGCGTCGTCGTCCCGCCAGGCGTGACCCGCCAGGGGTGCGACGTCCTTCAGGCCGAGGCCGCCCCCGGTGACGAGCTGGTCCTTCACGACCGCGTGCAGGTCGACCCAGACGTCGGACCCGACGAGGTCGTCGGCCTCGGGGCGCACACCGATGACGTCGGCCAACCGCCGCAGGTGGCGCGCCTCGGTCGCCTGGCTCCACACCTGCACCGAGGCGCTCAACCCCGCGGAGTCGACGTGTGCCAGCGTGTCGTGCAGCCACGACCAGAACTGTCGGAAGACCTCGACCTCGGCCATGGCCACGTCGGCATCCCAGGTGAGGAACGGCTGGTAGCCAACGTCGATCCCGGCTGCGCCCGTGCGGTCGTCGACCAACACGCCCCACAGGTACACGCCGACGTCGGTGTGTTCGATGTCGAGGTCGATCTCGACGTCCGCGCGTGGTACCTCGAGACGGTGGCGACCGGGCGCGAGGTAGGCGGGCGCGGAACCGTGGTGGGCGCGGGCCTGGGCGATCCACGTCGGGAACGCCCTCGGCGCGTCGTCGATGTCGCCGGCATCGAGGCGCGCCAACTCCAGCCGGGTGCGCACCCCGCGACGTCGCAGGTCCAGGGCGTGGTCAACGGACACGCCCGGCACGAGCGAGACGTCGTCCGACGCCTCCATGCGTGCGGCGCAGTGTTCGCGCCACTCGCACTCGCCACACTCCGAGCGCAGGAGCGGCACCACCAGCAGGTCGTCCCGACGGTCGGGGTCCGCGGCACGTTCGGCGACCCGCAAGCGGAAGGCGAACTCGTCGTCGTAGACGTCGAGGATCGATCGCTGAGATCCGCGACGACCGACCATCGGATGGGCCAACGGGGCCCACAGCACATGGCGTTCCGTCCCGAGGATGCCGCCCCACGCGGGCCCCTCGGCCGCGTGCCCGCAGGCCTGCAGCATGCGGTGGTAGTGCGCCAACTGGATCAGGTCACCGTCGCGGTGGCGTCGGAACGACGAGTCCGCGTCCGCGGGATCCGGCGGGCTGGCCCCGAGGTCCATCGCGTCGACGCCCCGTGCCACCGCGGGGAACCCCTTGCCCTTCGTGTCCACGACGAGGTGGCCCTTGACGTCGACCGGCCGGTAGCGGGGGGTGCCGTCGACCTCGCCGACGCGTATGAGCAGGTCCGGCTCCCCGACGCGGCGGCCGTCGTCGTCACGGGGAAGGCGCCCGCCGACGATCACCGGCGTGCCGGCACGCATGGCGGCCAGCGTCCGTGCCTCCCACTCCGTCCGATCCTCCGGCGGCGGGGCCAGTTCCAGTCCGAGACGGCCGGACAGGTCCTGGACGACGTCGTCCTCGAACTGGGTGCCGTCGGCCATCCGGGTCGCGACGGCCGTGCTGGGTACCAGCGGTTCCGCCGGACGGACGATGTTCCACTGCACGCGCACCGGGCACTGCTTGGCCGCGTAGGACCCCAGGTGGGGCACGACGACCACGTCCCCGTGC
>JBFJMP010000172.1:0-5829 GCA_041633895.1 Nitriliruptoraceae bacterium | reverse complement strand
GTGCCGATCCACATGGGTGGCACGCCCGAGCAGGTCGCCCACGGCGTCATGCGCATCGGGCCGGTGTCGCGCTTGGTCGAGGACGCGGACGACGCCACCAAGGCGCGGGTGCACGACGCGGTGGCGCGCGCCGTCGAGCCGTACGCCAGCGGCGTGTGGCGCCTGCCCGCCGAGGCCGACGAGGCGGACGAGACCGGCGGCGATGTGGACAAGGCGAACCTCGTCGTGCGCATCGGCCCCGACGCACCGGGCGGCGTCGTGCTGTCCGGCCACACCGACTGCGTGCCGGTCGAGGGCCAGGTCTGGACGTCGGACCCGTTCGCCCTCCGCCGCGACGGCGACACCGTCGTCGGGCGCGGGGCGCTGGACATGAAGGGCTTCATCGCCGCCTGCCTCGACGCGGTGCCGGACATGGCGGCCGCCGACCTCACGGCACCCATCTGGCTGGCGCTGTCCCACGACGAGGAGATCGGCGCCGTGGGCGCGGTGGCCCTCGCCCCGGCCATGGCACGCATCGGCGCCACGCCGGACGCCGTCATCATCGGCGAGCCGACGTCGATGGGGATCATCAACTCGCACAAGGGCGTGATGGGCGTGACGATGACGGTGCGGGGGCGCTCGGCCCACTCGTCGCGCCCCGACATCGCGGCCAGCGCGTCCGTCGCCGTGGCCCGGATCGCGGCGCGCGTCATCGAGGAGGGCGAGGCCGCGGTCGCCGCCATGACCGACGACGCCTTCCACCCGCCCCACACGACCTACAACATCGGCCAGCTCCACGGGGGCACCGCGATCAACATCATCCCGGACGAGGCCACCATCGTGTGGGAGTACCGCGGGCTGCCCGGCATGGACGGCACCGAGATCGCCGACCGCGTCGTCGCCTACGCCCGCGACCTGGTCGCCGACCTGCAGGCCGACGTGCCCGAGGCCGACCTCGACGTGGTCATCCGCCCCATGCCGGCCCTGCATGCGGAGCCGGACGGCGTCGCCGAGGGCCTGGTGCGAACGCTGACCGGCAACACGGCCCCGGCGCAGACCGCCCCGTTCGGCACCGACGGCCCGCGCTTCCAGTCGCAGGGCTGGTCGACGGTGCTGTGTGGCCCCGGCTCGATCGACGTGGCCCACCGCCCCGACGAGTGGATCGCGCTCGACCAGCTGGCGGCGTGCCGCACGATGATCGGACGCCTCATCGAGCACGGCTCCCGACCACGGGGGCAGTGACCCGACGCGACGCCCGGACAGACGAACGCCCCCTCGCTGCGAGGGGGCGTTCGTACGGGTCAGCGTCCGGTCACTCGGCGGCGCCCTCGACGGAACCCGGCTCGAGCTGGCCGTTGCCCTCGCCCAGGTTCACGTAGCAGACGATCTCACGGTCGCCGTCGGCCCACGTGTCGGCGCTGGGCCACAGGGCCCCGACGTAGTAGATGGAGGTCTCGTAGGGCGCGCCCACGAAGTCCTCGAAGCGGCTGAGGCAGCCCTCCTCAGCGGCTGCGACCGCGGCATCGTCGCCCGGGAAGTCGTCGGCGTCGTCCATGTCGAACAGCGCGTAGATCTCGTTGTCGTGCGGCTCGCTGCACTCGACGATGGGAACGCTGGACACCTGGAAGGTGTCCTCGTCCGACGGCGCGTCGAAGCAGTCGCCGACGGCGAGGTCGAACACGTTGTTGTCGCTGCAGGCGGTGAGCGCGAGCAGTGCCGCGGCCCCCAGTCCGAGTGCCCTGGTGGTGCGTCGCTTCATGGGTGTTCCCCTTTGGGGGGTTGGTGAGGGTTGGTCAGGGCGTCCATGCAAGCAGACTCGGGCCGGGACCGGAGTCCTCACCGCACGCGCCCGCGACGCTCAACCCCGGCCGGTGAACACGTCCCGCAGCACCGACGCGACCCACGCGACGATGTCGTCGGGGTGCGGCTTGGGCACGGGCACCTGCAGGACCCCCGGGTCCGACTGGTAGCTGGCGTGGCGATGCAGGCGTTCGACGCGCACCTGCTGGGACGACGACAGGGACACCGGGGCGAGCCGCAGCTGTGACGGCCTGGTGCCGCGCTGTGGCGTCAGGACCACCTCGGTCAGGCCCCATCGGCGCACGGCCGCCTTCAGCGCCGCCAGCGTCATCAGGGCCTGCGCCGGCGGGGGGACCGGCCCGAAGCGGTCGACCAGCTCGGCCTGGACGCGCTTGACCCCGGCCGCATCGCGGATGGCGGCGATGCGCTTGTAGAGCTCGAGGCGCTGGCGCTCGTCCTCCACGTAGTCCTTCGGCAGGTGGGCATCGACGGGGAGCTCGAGCGTGATGTCGACCTCCTGCTCCACGGCCTCGCCGGTGAGGTCGGCGACCTCCTCCTTCAGCAGCTGCGTGTACATCTCGAAGCCGACGGCGGCGACGTGGCCGGACTGTTCGGCCCCGACGACGTTGCCGGCGCCCCGCAGCTCGAGGTCGCGCATGGCGATCGACAGGCCCGAGCCCAGCCGCGAGTGCTCGGCGATCGTCTTCAGGCGCTCGTAGGCCGTCTCGGTGATCGAGGTCTGCGCCGGGTACAGGAAGTACGCGTAGCCGCGTTCGGACGACCGCCCGACGCGACCGCGGAGCTGGTGCAGCTGGGACAGCCCGAGCAGGTCGGCGCGTTCGATGATGAGCGTGTTGGCGTTGGGGATGTCCAGCCCGGACTCCACGATGGTCGTGCACACGAGCACGTCGAACTCGCGCTCCCAGAAGCGCACCATCACGTGCTCGAGGGACTTCTCGTCCATCTGCCCGTGGGCCACCTCGACCCGGGCGTCGGGCACCAGCGCCTGGAGGTGGTTGGCGACCGAGTGGATGGTGTCGACCTGGTTGTGGACGTAGAACACCTGGCCGTCGCGCAGCAGCTCGCGGCGGATCGCGAGCGACACCTGGCCCTCGTCGTACTCGCGGACCATCGTGACGACGGGCTGGCGGTCCTCGGGCGGCGTCTCGATCACGGACAGGTCCCGGATCCCCGACACCGCCATCTCCAGCGTGCGCGGGATCGGCGTCGCCGACATGGACAGGACGTCCACGGCGGTGCGCAGCTGCTTCAGGCGTTCCTTCTGGGACACGCCGAAGCGCTGCTCCTCGTCCACGATGATCAGGCCGAGGTTGTGCCACTCGGCCTTCTTGCTGAGCAGGGCGTGCGTGCCCACGACGAGGTCGACCGTGCCTGCGGCGATGCCGTCGAGGGTGTCGCGCTTGTCCGCGTCCGACACGAAGCGCGACAGCATCCGCAGTTCGACCGGGAAGCCGGCGAAGCGTTCACGGAACGTCTCGAAGTGCTGCTGGGCGAGGATGGTGGTCGGTACCAGCACCGCGACCTGCGCCCCGTCGAACACGGCCTTGGCGGCGGCGCGGACGGCCACCTCGGTCTTGCCGAAGCCGACGTCACCGGCGAGGATCCGGTCCATCGGCAGGGGCGTCTCCATGTCCCGCTTGATCTCGTCGATGACCGTGAGCTGGTCTTCGGTCTCGACGTGCGGGAACGCGTCCTCGAGCTCGGACTGCATCAGCCCGTCCGGCGAGAACGCCGTGCCGGGTGCATGCATGCGGGCGGCGTACAGGCGGATCAGTTCGGCCGCGATGTCGCGCACCGCGCCCCGGACGCGGTTCTTCGCCCGCTCCCACTGCGCCCCGCCGAGCCGCATCGGGGTCGGCTGTTCGCCCCCCTGGTAGCGGGCGACGGCGTCGACCTGGTCGGACGGGACGAACAGCTGGTCGCCATTCGCGTACTCGAGCTTCACGTAGTCGCGCGTGACGCGCCGACCGTCGGGGCCGCTGACCTCGCGCGTCACCATCCCGCGGTAGATCCCGACGCCGTGGGTGCGGTGCACGACGGCGTCACCCTCGGACAGCTGCAGCACCGTGTCGGCGGCCTTGGCTCGCGCACCCATGCGCCGTCCGGCACTGCGTTGGCGGCGCGGGCCGAACAGGTCCCACTCCCCCATGATCGCGAGCCCGAGCTCCTCGGACAGGAAGCCGTGGCGCAGCGTCGACGGGGCGATCTCGACCCGTTGGCGGTCCTGCTGGGCCGGGATCTCCTCGTGGAGGTCGGCGGGGATGAGCTGGTCACCGAGGACGTCACGGAGGCGCTTGGCCGGGCCGTGGCCGGCGGTCGTCAGGACGACCCGCATGCCGTCGTCGAGCAGCGCCTTCGCGCGGCCGGCGATCGCCTCGACGTCGCCCTTGAACGTGTCCCACGGGATGCCCGGCAGGCGCGACTCGCCGAACGCCGGCAGGTCCCAGCGTGGACCGCTGACCCGCTCGAGCACCTCCTCGACGCTGGCGAACCCGCCGTCGTCGAACAGGCTGGACCCGTCGGGCAACTCCCACGCGACGCTGGCCAGCACCTCGGCCTCCTCGCGGACCTTCGCGGCCCGGTCGGCGAGCAGCATCGGGTCGACGAGCGCGACGCCGGCCTCGTCACCGAGGAAGTCCGGCAGCAGGGCGGGGCGGTCGCGCAGGAGCGTCACGAGCGATTCGGCACCCTCGAAGGCGATGCCCTCGGCGAGGCGTTCCAGCGAGCCGGCGAGGCTCGGCAGCAGGCGCGCACGGTCACGCGCACGCTGGCGCAGGTCGTCGTCGAGGACCAGCTCGCGTGCCGGGTCCAGCGTCAGGGTCTCGACCGCATCGACGGAACGCTGGTCACCGACGCCGAAGGTGCGCATCGACTCGATGTCGTCGCCCCAGAACTCGACGCGGACCGCGTGGTCGCTGGCCGTCGGGAACACGTCGACGATGCCACCACGCACGGCCATCTCGCCGCGGGACTCGACCTGGGCCACTCGGCTGTAGCCGAGCTCGGACAACGCCTCGACCAGGCCGTCGAAGCCGAGGTCGCTGTGGCGATCGAGCCGCAGCGGACCACGTTGCCCCAGCGCCGGGTCCATGGGCTGGAGCGCGGCCCGGATCGGGGCGACGACGGCGAGCAGCGGGTGCTCGTGGTCGTCGGGGCGCGCGAGCCGGTCGAGCACCGCGAGGCGTCGGCCGACCGTCGCGGGCTGCGGGGACAGGCGTTCGTGCGGGAGCGTCTCCCACGACGGGAAGAAGGCGACCCGGTCCTCGCCGAGGTAGGCGCCCATGCCGTCCACGATCGCGAGCGCGTCCGAGGTTCGCGGGGTCAGGACCAGCAGCGGCGTGGCCCGTTCGGCGAGCAGGCTCAGGTGGAAGTCGCGAGCGGCCGGCGAGGTCGCCAGGACCTCACCACCGAGCTCCTCGAGCAGCTCGTCGCGACCGTGGCGCAGGAGCATGGCGAGGCTCCCGGCCGCGAGGCCGGGATCGGTGACGTCCGCGACGGACGAGCGCTGGGGCGGGCGGGGCGTGGCCAATGGGCTTCCTGCGACGGACACACGACGAGCGCCGGCGCAGCGAGGCTGGCCGGTTGCGGTCGCGCATGCAGTTGTGGGTCGGCAAGGGTGCCCGACCGCCGGCCATCACGCCACACGGCATCGGTACCGCCGTGGTTCAGGTCACGACAGCAGGCACCGCCGCTCGCCCCCGGACGTGCGAGTTGCGCCTTCCGCTGGCGCGCGGCCGTCGGCTGCGCGCGCGAGCGCCACCGCCACGAGCGTGCCGAGGGCCCCCAGGCCCCACCCCGCCACGAACGGGATCATCCACCCCATGCTGTCGTCCGTTTCCCCTCAGTGGGACCGTGCGTCCCTGTTGCCCCGGGTCCACCCTACGCCTCGTCGCGACATCGAACGGACCGATGTCCGAAACATCCGTACATGGACGCTCGTGAAGTTAGATAGTGACTTGTCACTATCTAACTTCTGTGCGATGCTCCACCCATGACCGCACCAACCGCCGCCCCGACCACGCCGCAGAC
>JBFJMP010000171.1:0-5892 GCA_041633895.1 Nitriliruptoraceae bacterium | reverse complement strand
GCCTCGCCCTTCTCCATGTGCGGTTCGAGGTGGGCGACCGCGGTCTTCATCGCCTCGGCGGACTGCAGCACGAACGGCAGCTGCATCTGGCCCGAACCGAACAGCTCACCGACCACGGCCATGCCGTCGAGGAGGAACTCGTTGACGATGTGCAGGGGCGCGTAGGTCTGGCGTGCCTCGTCGAGGTCGGCCTCGATGTCGTCCCGGTCACCGTCGATGATGCGCTGCTTGAGGCGCTCCTCGATCGGGAGGTCGGCGAGGCGCGCGTGGGCATCACCGGCCTTCTCGGACGCCCCCTCGAACAGCTCCATCAGGCGGTGCAGCGGGTCGTAGTCGGCGGCCGCGGTGCCGCCCATCCCGGCGGTCCCGCGGTTGTCCTCGATGAGGTCGCGGGCGACCTGGACCTGCTCGTCGTCGATGCGGTGCAGCGGCAGGATCTTGCCGGGGTGCACGATCGCGGAGGTGAGCCCGCGGTCGATGGCCATCTGCAGGAACACCGAGTTGAGGACCTGGCGCGCCGCGGACGACAGCCCGAACGACACGTTGCTGACGCCCAGGGTCGTGTGGCAGCCGGGGATCTCGGCGGTGACGCGCTCGATCGCCTCCAGCGTGGCCATGCCGTCCTTGCGCAGGTCCTCCTGGCCGGAGCCGAGCGGGAACGTCAGGCAGTCGAAGATGAGGTCCGACGCCTCCAGCCCGTACTCGTCGATCGCGATGGTCGCGACCTGCTTGCACACCTCGACCTTCCAGTCGGCGGTGCGGGCCTGGCCCTCCTCGTCGATCGCGAGGACGACGACCGCCGCCCCGTAGCGCTTCGCGAGCGGCAGCAGGACGTCGGCCTTGCGGCGCCCGTCCTCGAGGTTGACCGAGTTGACGACCGCGCGCCCACCGAGGCGGACCAGTGCGGCCTCGACCACGTCGATCTCGGTCGAGTCGATCACCAGCGGCAGCGTGGACTGGGTCGCGTAGCGGTTGACGACCTCGATCATGTCCGGCGCCCCGGCACGACCGACGTAGTCGACGCAGACGTCGAGGACGTGGGCGCCCTCGCGGGTCTGGGACTTGGCCAGCGCGACCATCGCCTCCCAGTCCTCGTCGAGCAACAACTGCTTGAAGGCACGCGAGCCGTTGGCGTTGGCGCGCTCGCCGATGACGAGGAACGACGTGTCCTGGCGGATCGGCACCGCGGCGTACAGCGACGCGAGGCTGGGGCGGAACTCGACGGTGACGGGCTCGACGCCGTCCACGTCGGCCGTGACCGGCGTCGTGACCTGACCGCCGTCGTCGAGCACGCGGGGGCGCGGGGTCAGCCCGCGGACTGCGTCGACGAGGTGGCGCAGGTGTTCGGGCGTCGTGCCGCAGCAGCCGCCGACGACCTGCACGCCGAACTCGGTGACGAACTCGCGCTGGGCCTCGGCGAGGCCGGCAGGGTCCAGTGGATAGCAGGTTGCGCCGTCCTCCATGTAGGGAATGCCGGCGTTGGGGACGATCGAGATCGGAAGCCGCGAGTTCCGCGCCAGGGTCCGGACGTGTTCGCGCATGTCGGCCGGGCCGGTCGCACAGTTCATGCCCAGCACGTCGATCGGCAACGGGTCGAGCGCGGCGATCGCTGCCAGCGGCTCGGTGCCGAGCAGCAGGGTGTTGATGTCCTTCTCGACCGTGAACTGGACCATCAGCGGCGACCGCGCCCCGCGCTCGACGAACACGTCGTTCGCGGCGGCCACGGCGGCCTTGATCTGGAGCAGGTCGAAGCACGTCTCGACGAGGATGACGTCCGTGCCGCCGTCCAGCAGCCCGCGGATCTGGCGCCGGTAGCCGTCCTCCATGGTCGGGACGTCGATGAAGTCCTTGACCGTGGGGTCGGCCGGGTCCTTGCCCAGCGACAGCGTGGGTGACCGGGTGCCGGGCCCGATCGAGCCGATGACGAAGCGCGGGCGACCGTCGGCGGCGGCGTACTCGTCCGCGACGCGGCGGGCGATCGCGGCGGCAGCCTCGTTCAGTTCCTCGGTGCGCTCACCGAGGCCGTACTCGTCCAGCACCCACGGGGCGCCGCCGAAGGTGTTGGTCTCGACCGCGTCGACGCCGACCTCGAGGAAGTCGCGGTGGAACTGCTCGATGACGTCGGGGCGGGTGACGTTGAGGATCTCGGGGCAGCCCTCGAGGTGCTCGCCGCCGTAGTCCGCCGGCGTGAGGTGGACGTCCTGGAGGTAGGTGCCGGTGGCGCCGTCGATGACCAGGACGCGCTCGCGCATGGCATCCAGGAACGGATGGGCGTCGAGTCGCGGCAGGGGCGTGGGAGGCGCAGTCATGGAGGTTCTTCGGCACTCGCTGACGTCTCGCGGGGACACGGGCGGCACGGTCGGCCTGCCGAGGGTGTCGGGCGGTTCGTCGTCGTCGAGCGCGGAGACCAGGACTCTGGGCCGCGAGGTCGTGCCGAAAGGTTACCGGGGCGCTGACCTGCGACAACAGGCGCGCCGGGTCGTCACCCGGACACGTCGACGGTCGCGCCGCGCAGTTCGGCCAGCCGGATCGCGACGTGCAGGCCGATCGTGGCGTCGTACAACGAGGCGTTGTCGAAGTTCGCCCCGTCGACGCGGACGTCACGCAGCACCGCCCGGTGCAGGCGTGCCTGCTGCAGGTTCGCGGACGTCAGGTCGGCACCGGTGAGGTCGGCGTCGGCCAACTGCGCCCCGGACAGGTCGGCCTCGACGAACCGGATCCCGGACAGGTCCATGCCCACGAGGTCCAGTTGGCGCAGGTTCACGTACGACCAGTCGCCGCCCCGGATCGTCGTCGCGAGCAGCCGTGCGTCGGTCAGGTCCGACCCCGTCAGCTTGCAGCCGTCGAAGGTCACCGTGGCGAGGTTGGCGCCGCGCAGGTCGCAGTTCGTGAACGCCGTGCCCTCGTGTCGCGAGCCGGTCAGGTCCGCATTGTTCAGCCTGCAGGTGTCGAACCGGCACCCCGTCGTGACCAGCTCGGCGAGGTCAGCACCCCGCAGGTCGCAGCGCTCGAACGTCACGTCGGACAGGGCCTGGCCCGCCAACGAGTCGATCGTCTCCTCGACGTGGGTGGTCATCGGCCCTCCGTGGTCCTCGCGCCCTGGCGCGGTGGCGCACGCACCGTAGGGCGCGCCCGCCGAGTGCATTCGTTCCACCCACATGCGGGCACAACGGATGCACTCGCCGTACGGTCGGCGATCGACGACGGGCGACGACGAGAGGCCGGACCCGTGAGTGACGAGGCGCTGGACCGCGTCGCCGAGTGGATCGCGGCGGCGAACCACGTCAGCGTGCTGACTGGGGCGGGGATCTCGACCGACTCGGGGATCCCGGACTTCCGCGGGCCGCAGGGCGTGTGGACCAAGGACCCCGCCGCCGAACGCAAGGCCACGATCGACGCGTGGCGCGAGGACGCCGAACTCCGTCGTGAGGCGTGGGCCTTCCGCGTGGCGAACCGCGACGCCGGCTTCGAGCCGAACGCCTCCCACCGTGCCCTCGTCGAACTCGAGGCGCGTGACCGCCTCGACGTGCTCGTGACCCAGAACGTCGACGGCCTCCACCTCGACGCCGGCACGCGACGGGAGCGCCTCATCGAGGTGCACGGGTCGTACCGCGACGTGGTCTGCCTGACCTGTGGACACCGCCAGCCGACCGAGGCCGTGCTGGACCGCGTGGCAGCGGGCGAGGCCGACCCTCACTGCATCGTCCCGCGACCACCCGACGGCACGCCGTGTGGCGGGCTGCTCAAGTCGGGGACGATCTCGTTCGGCCAGTCGCTGGTCGAGGAGGACCTGCGCAGCGCCCAGGAGGCCGCCGAGCGGGCCGACGTGTTCCTCGCGCTGGGCACGTCGCTGGCCGTCTACCCCGTCGCGTACCTGCCCCTGATCGCGAAGCAGACCGGCGGGCGACTCGTCATCGTCAACGGCGAGCCGACCGAGATGGATCCGATCGCCGACGCGGTGCTGCTCGCCGGCCTCGGTGACGTCCTGCCCGACCTCGTGGGGCGCGTCTCGTCCCGCCTCGGTGCCAACTGACCGATGCCGTCAGGCGATGGCTCGGAGGCGTCGCGCGTCGTCGTCCTGCAGCACGTGTTCGAGGCGCCGCAGCACGACGAGGCGGCGGCGTCGGACGAGCGGGTCGCCGGTCACGTCACGTGACAGTTCCCGCAGCTCGGAGATCAGGGCGTCGGCCGTCGTGTGGGTCTGGGCCGACTGCTCGAGGGTGTCCATCGCGCACCTCCTTCCTCGTCTCTCCCCCTCGTTGTCGGCACGAACCACGCGCGACCAAAGGACGATGCCGCGGAGCGGGCGCCAGACGTGGCCGCTGCGGCCCGGACGGACCAGCGAGGTCCGGTTCAGGACGCCGGTTCGAAGCGGGCGCGCCGCGAGGCACGACGCAGGGCCTGGAGGACGGCGGGGCCCGCCAACACGATCGCCACGCCGTTGGTCAGCGCCCGACCGAGGTCCCACCCGAGCGCCGAGGTCCCGAACGAGAACACGACGAAGCGGTGGAGGTTCTCGAGCACCGGCGCCCCGGCAACGAACGACAACTCGGTGTTCGACCCCAGCGAGAACGGCCAGAACGTGAGGTTCATGAGGAAGCCGTAGACGAACGCGGCGACGACCCCGAACAGCACGAGCATCGCGATCTCGCCCCGGCCCCGCAGGCGCGTTCGCCCGGGCAGGATCCCGGCCAACCCGCCGACCCATGCGGCGGCCAGCATCTGGTACGGCAGCCACGGTCCGACCCCCGCCGTCACCAGCGCCGAGGTGAACAGGGTCGTCGCGCCCAGCACGAACCCGAACCCGGGGCCGAACACGCGGCCGGCGAGGATCAGCAGGAAGAACACCGTCTCGATGCCGGCGGTGCCCGCACCCAACGGTCGCAGCCCCGCCCCGATGGCGGACAGCACGCCCAACAGGGCGAGCGCGCGTGTGTCCAGCGTGCGGTCGGTCAGTTCGGCGACGACGATCGCGACCAGCACGGGCAGGATGAGGATGAAGGTCAACGGGGCGTTGGGCGTGCTGCCGACGTCGACGCCGACGGGGGACAGCAGCAACGGCCACAGGAACATCCCCAGGCCGGCCGCGGAGGCCAGCGCCAGCACCAGCGCCGAGCGCCGGTTGACCGGGACGGCCCGGCGGCGTGGGGCGACGGTGGTGGTCGCGGCCTCGTCGGTCGACGGCGGCGGGACGATCGTCGGGGCGCTCATGCACGCACCGCCGTCGCCGTGACGAACTCGTCGACGGTCAGCAACGGAACGGGGGCGACGACCTTCGCGACCTGCGGGGCGAACGTCGGCGACGCCACGACCACCTCTCGGGTCGGCCCGTCGGCCACGACGTCTCCGTCGGCCAGCACGACGACCCGATCGGCGACGCTGGCCACGAACTCGACGTCGTGGGTGGACACCACGACCGCGCGGCCGTCGGCGACGAGGTCGGCGATGATGCGGGCCAGTTCGTCCTTGGCGCGGTAGTCCAACCCACGGGTGGGTTCGTCCAGCAGCACGACGGACGGCGAGGCGACGAGTTGGATCGCCAGCACGAGGGCGAGGCGCTGGCCCTCGGACAGGTCACGTGGATGCTGGTCGCCGGGCAAGCCGGGGACGAGGCGGTCGAGCAGGGCCCGGCAGGTCCCGGCGGGGCGCTCGGACTCGTCGTCGGCCTGGGCGCACTCGGCATCGACCGTCGACAGGTACAGCAGGTCGGACGCGGTCTGGGGGACGAGGCCGACGCGGCGGCGGGCCTGGGGCGCGGACAGGTCGTGCGGGTCGTCGCCGCCCACGGTGACCGCGCCGCCGTCGCGGCGCCCCGAGCCCTGCAGGCTCCAGAGCAGTGACGACTTGCCGGCACCGTTGCGCCCCATCAACGCCAGCACCTCACCGGCGTGC
>JBFJMP010000170.1:0-5893 GCA_041633895.1 Nitriliruptoraceae bacterium | reverse complement strand
GACGCCCGGGTCCCCGTGGAGAACGTCATCGGTGGCGTGGACAACGGTTGGGCGGTGGCCGGCACGGCGCTGGAGTTCGAGCGGGACGCACCCGCCGCGGCTCCCGCCCGCTACCAACGGGACCTCCGGGAGCTGGCGGACATCGTCCGTGCCGTGGGCCTGGCCGACGACGCGGTCGTTCGCGACACGATCGGTCGGCTCGCCGTCGCGGTCGACGCCTATGAGCACCACGCGGAACGAACCCTGGCGACGTTGGTCGCGGGGTCTGACCTCGGGCCGCTGTCGTCATTGACGAAGCTGGCGTGGTCAGAGCTGGAGCGCGACCTGTACACGACGGGGCGTGAGCTCCTCGGCACCGCCGGGGAACTGCTCGACGAGCTCCCGGGGGTCGCGGACGCCGAGGGCTGGCGCACGCGGTACTGGTACGCCCGTGCGGCGACGATCTACGCGGGCACCTCCGAGATCCAGCGCAACATCATCAGCCAGCGCGTGCTGGGACTGCCACGTCGTCCCGACGCGGACGCCCGCGACGCCTTGGTGCCGCCAGTCGACGTGCGCTTCACGGACGAGCAGGTGGCCCTGCGCGACGCCGCCCGCGCCCTGTTCGCCACCGCGAACCCGCCCCAACGCCTCCGCGAGCTGTTCGAGGGCAAGGAACGTGGGGACGACGTCTGGCACCGGGTCGCGGCGATGGGCCTGCCGGCCATCCCCGTGCCTGAGGACGTCGACGGGATGGGCGGCGATGCCCGTGACACCGTGCTCGTCCTCGAGGAGGCGGGGCGCTCGGCCCTGCCCGAGCCGCTGGCCGACACGCTCGTCGCGGCTGGCATCCTGGCGGACGTGCGCAACGAGGTGGACGTCGAGGACTGGCTGCGACGCATCGCTGCTGGTGAGGCGACCATCGGTGTGCAGCTCGACGCCGCGACGGTCCACGACGCCGACCGCCATGCGGCGATCCTGGTCACCCACGACGACGCCCTGTGGCTCGCCTCGACCGCGACGGCGACCGTCGAGGTCCTGCGCGGGGAGGACCAGGCACGTCGTCCCTGCCGCGTGACCCACGACCTGGCGGGAGCCACCCGACTCGGGGGTGCCGACGTCGTGGCCCGCGCCGAGGATCTGGCTGCCGCGGCAACGGCGGCGGAACTGGTGGGCGTCTGCACGCACCTGCTCGACGAAGCCGTCGCCTACGCCAAGGTGCGCCGGCAGTTCGCCACACCGATCGGTGCCTTTCAGGCCGTGGCCCACGAGCTGGCGGACATGTTCGTCGTGCTCGAGTCCGCACGCGGGGCCGCCCGGCACGCGGCGCGGCGGCATGCCGTCGGCGGGCCGGACGCGGGCCGTGCGGCCCGGGTCGCCAAGGCGGCTGCCAACGACGCCGCCCGTCGGATCGAGACGCAGACACTGCAGGTGTTCGGCGGCATCGGATTCACGTGGGAGCACGACCTGCACCTGTGGCTCAAGCGGGCCCTGGCCCTGCAGTCACGGCACGGGACGACCCGTACGTTGCGAGCCGCCCTTGCGGCCGACGTGCTGACCTCGACAGCGGAGTGAGCGTGGGACACCTCGACGGACGCGTCATCGCCATCACCGGGGCCGCCGGTGGCCTCGGCAGCGCCTACGCCCGCGCGTGTGCGGAACAGGGCGCTCGACTGGTCCTCAACGACATCGGGGCCATGCGCGACGGGTCCGGCTTCGACCCTGAGATCGTGCAGGGCGTGGTCGACGAGGTGACGTCGCTCGGCGTGGACGCCGTCGGCAACGCCGAGGACATCACGACCATGGACGGCGCTCGGCGCACGCTCGAGCAGGCGATCGACACCTTCGGACGCGTCGACGGCCTGGTGAACTCCGGGGGCCTGTTGCGCGACCGCATGTTCGTGTCCCAGACCGAGGAGGACTGGGACGCCATCATGGTCGGTCACCTCCGCGGACACTTCGCCCCCATGCAGACCTTCGCCGCACACTGGCGGGAACTGGCGAAGCGCGGGGAGACGCCGGACGCCGCAATCGTGACCACGACCTCCAACGCCGGCCTGTTCAGCCAGCCCGGCCAGTCGAACTACGCGGCGGCGAAGGCGGGGATTGCCGGCCTGACCGTGACGGTCGCGGACGAACTCGAACGCTACGGGGTCCGAGTCAACGCGATCTCCCCGGCCGCCCGGACCCGCATGACGACGGAGGTCGAGGCGATGGCGGCGATGGTCGCCGCCCCCGACGACCCGGATGCCTTCGACGTCTTCGACCCGGCGAACGTCGCGAGCGTCGTCGCGTGGCTGCTGTCGCCGACGTGCACGGCCAACGGTCAGGTGGTGTTCGTGCGGGGCGGCGAACTGAAGGTCCTCAAGGGCTGGCGGTACGACACTGAACTCGACCGCGACGGGCAGTGGACGCTCGAGGCGCTCGATGCCCAGTTCTCCGGCCACGACTGGGAACGGACACCTCGTGCCTGACGCGACCACGGTCGTCCCGACCGAGCCGGCAGGCCGCGACCTGCTCGCGGGCCAGCACGTGCTGGTGACCGCGGCGGCGGGGACCGGCATCGGCTTCGCCACCGCCAGGCGCTGTGCGGCGGAAGGTGCGACGGTCGTGATCTCGGACCGCCACGAACGGCGCCTGGAGGAGTCGGCGGACGCCATCGCCGACGAGTTCGGAACCCGACCGCTGGCGATCCCGTGTGACGTGACCGTGCAGGATGACGTCGACAACCTGTTCGCCACGGCGGTCGAGCGAGCTGGCCACCTCGACGTGGTCGTGAACAACGCCGGCCTCGGCGGCACCGCCGAGCTGCACGAGATGACCGACGAGCAGTGGTCGGTCGTGCTGGACGTGACGCTGAACGGCACGTTCCGGTGCATGCGGGCGGCGCTCACGCACCTGTACGAGCGGGGGAGCGGCGTCATCGTCAACAACGCCTCCGTCCTCGGCTGGCGCGCCCAGGCCGGTCAGGCCCACTACGCGGCCGCCAAGGCGGGCGTCATGGCGTTGACGCGCTCGGCCGCGATCGAGGCGGGGCGCCGGGGGGTCCGCGTGAACGCCGTCGCCCCCAGCCTGGCCATGCACCCGTTCCTCGCGAAGGTCACGACCGACGACCTCCTCGACGAACTGACCGAGCGCGAGGCGTTCGGCCGCGCTGCGGAGCCCTGGGAGGTTGCCAACGTCATCGTGTTCCTCGCCAGCGACCTGTCGTCGTACATGACCGGTGAGGTCGTGTCCGTGTCCAGCCAGCACCCCTGATCCCCACCGCGCCGATCGGAACCACCATGCCCCCACTCGAACTCGACGGACCCGACGCCCTTCGTGGAGCGGTCGGCGCGGACCTCGGTCCGACCGACTGGCTGGAGATCACGCAGGACCGTGTGAACGCCTTCGCAGACGCGACCGGTGACCACCAGTGGATCCACACCGACCCGGAGCGCGCAGCCCGGGAGTCCCCCTTCGGTGGGACGATCGCCCACGGCCACCTCACGCTGTCACTCGTGGCCTTCTTCCTGCCGCAGTTGGCGACGGTCAGTGGCTTCTCGATGGGGGTGAACTACGGCTCGAACAAGGTGCGGTTCCCCGCGCCCGTACCCGTCGGCAGCCGGATCCGTGCGACCGGGCGCATCGCCCAGGTCGACGAGGTCCCCGGCGGCATGCAGTTCGTCACCGCCGTCACGATCCACGTCGACGGGTCCGACAAGCCGGCCTGCGTCGCCGAGGTGATCTCGCGCTACGTGGCCTGACCGCCAGCACGTCCCCACGGCACGCCCGCACCGAACACACGACCCACCAGTCCGCCCACCGCCAGTCCACGTCCGCAGGAGCAGCAATGGAATTCGGGATCTTCCTCCAGGGCCACGTCCCCGCACGCCGCGTGCGGGAGAACCCGTCCTACGAGCACTACGCGATCATGCGCGAGGTGGACCTCGCGGTCGCGGCCGACCGCGCGGGGTTCAAGTACGTGTGGGTGAGTGAGCACCACTTCCTGCACGAGTACTCGCACCTGTCGGACTCGGGCGCCTTCCTGGCGTACGTGGCGGCGTTGACCGAGCGCATCCACCTCGCCACCGGCATCCGCAACCTCTCGCCGCAGGTCAACCACCCGATCCGGGTGGCCGAGGAGGTGGCGATGATGGACCACCTGTCGGGTGGGCGCTTCGAGCTCGGGACGGGGCGCGGCGCTGGCTGGCACGAGGTCCAGGGCTTCAACGTGCCCGACACCAAGATCACCAAGGCGTGGTGGAACGAGGTGATCCGCGAGCTTCCGAAGATGTGGCGAGACAACCTCTACGAGTTCGAGGGCGAGTACTTCCAGGTGCCCGGTCAGCGCCAGATCCTGCCCAAGCCGTACAAGCACTCGCACCCGCCGCTGTGGGTCGCGGGCGGCAACCCGCAGACGTTCGAGACGGCCGGTCAGATGGGGCTGGGCGTGATCGGCTTCTCGATCGGGTCGATCGACGACATGGCGCCCAAGATCGAGATGTACAAGAAGGCGGTCGCGGACGCCGACCCCGTCGGGGAGTACGTCAACGACAACGCCATGGCGACCAACCTCGCCGTCGTGCTCGAGGACCGGGACAAGGCCTTCGCGGCTGCCGCCGACGCCGGCACGGTCAACCTGCACGCCGGGACGCACCGCTACCACTCGACGATGCCGAAGCCCCCGGGCCTGCCCAAGTGGCCGGAGAAGTTCCCCGAGCCCGACGTCGAGTCGATCAAGGCCGGGGTCAAGCACGGCTACATCGTGTGCGGCACCCCGGACGACGTCATCGACCAGCTCACGCGCTACGAGGCGTCGGGCATCGACCAGATCACCTTCTCGGTGCCGGTCGACCTGCCCCAGGAGGTGTGCCTCGAGACGATCCGACTGATCGGTGAGCACGTCATCCCGAAGTTCGACACGCCGGAGTTCCGGTCGGATGCGTTCCGGGCGAGCGCTGACGTGCCGGCGTGGGAGGACCAGGTGATCCCACGCACCATCGGCCCAGGTGACGAGCCGACGGCCGAGGGCGTGCGTCCGCTCGAGTGACACGATGGACCCGGGCGCCCCTGATGCCCGTCGGCGTCAGGGGCGCTGCATGAACACCACCATGTTCCCGTCGCCGTCGAGCACGGCGAACTCCCGCCCCCACGGCTGCTCGGTCATCGGTCCGTTGGGATGCAGCACGCCCGCCTCGCGGAACTCCGCCTCCAGGGCGTCGATCCCGGTGACCGTGGCACGACACGATGTCGCCTTCGGGATCTCCGGGTCGGTCGTGAGCCAGAAGTGCACCTCGACGCCGTCTCGCGTGACGACGCCGTAGTCGCCGTGGTCGGCGACGACCTGGAAGCCGAGCCGTCGTCGCCAGAAGTCCAGCGTGCGCGTGATGTCCAGTGAAGCCAGCACGGGGATGCCCGTGAGCAGGCGCGTGGCAGCGGTGGTCATGTCGTCCCCGGTCCGGTTCGAGGACGTCCACCCTAGGAGGCGACCCGGTCAGGTGAGGCCGAGGGCGGCCTCGACGTGCGACCACTGACGGTCCGTGTCGCCCCACGCGGCCGCGAGCGACCAGGCTCGCTTCATCCACAGCTGCAGGTCCGACTCCCACGTGTAGCCGATGGCGCCGTGGACCTGGAGCGTGTGTCGTGCGGCGGTCGTCGCCGCGTCGCCCGCGAACGCCTTCGCGGCTGCGACGCTGGACGCCACGTCGTCGGCGTCCAGCGCGATGGCGTGCGCCGCCTGTTCGACCAGTGGGCGCGCGAACGTCACGTCGACCAGCGCATCCGCGAGGTGGTGCTTGACGGCCTGGAACGCGCCGATCGGCTGCCCGAACTGCTCCCGTTGCCCCGCGTAGGCGACGGCGAGGTCGATCATCGCGTGCCCACAACCGCGGAGCATGGCGCCAGCCGCGACGGCGCCCCGTTGGCCTGCGCG
>JBFJMP010000169.1:0-5904 GCA_041633895.1 Nitriliruptoraceae bacterium | reverse complement strand
GCGGAAGGTCGTGGTGGTCTTGCCGGTGCCGGAAAGGCCGATGATGAGGGCGAGCTTCTCGGTGCCGTCGGGAGTCTGGTCGGCGGGGAAGGTCTTGGCACCGGAGTGCATCGCGAGGCCGCCGCGGTCGTAGACCAGCTTGTTCCACATCCGGAGGCCACCCATCTTCGACTCACCGAAGTAGTCGGAGCCGAAGACGCGGGTGACCCAGTTGTCGAGGTCGACGAGGATCAGGCACTCGTTGTTGAACTCGGGCGCGCGCAGCGACGGGGTGTAGATGACGGTGAACTCGCGCTCGAAGTCCTCGTCCGGGGGGAAGTACAGCTGCTGCTGCATCGCCGGGATGTTCGCCTGCGACTTCTCCATGAACAGCGTCGACCCCGTGCGGAACTCGGGGTCGGGGCCGATGTAGCCGTCGATCAGGATCATGTCCTGCTCGGCGATGTGGGCGTCCTGCTTGGCGGCCCAGGCGTCGTACTCGGCGCGGGTCACCGTCGGCTTGCCGGTGGGCGTGTCCGACACGAAGAACGTGGACGGCGCCTGACGAGCGAGGATGCGCGCCTTGTAGTTGAGGTTCCCGAACTCGGTCTCGGTGATGTTGTCCATCAACTCGAGGGCCCAGGCACGCATCTCTTCCTGGGTCGGGTTCGTCGCGACGGACTTGGCCTTCGGGAGTTCGAAGGTCACGGGCTTCCTCCTGATCAACGCACGTCGTTGTGCGGTTCGATGACGGAGCAACTAGCGGCCCCATCCAACCCGCGCGGTGGGCGCCAAACGGACGTCAGGCCGACACCGACTGCGGGCTCCGAACGGTACCCCGTCGCTGGGTTCGGGCACCAACCGACGCCGGCTCAGGGGGTCACCTGACCCTCCAGGACGGCCGCCAGTGCGGCGGCCGCGTCGTCCCACGTCAGGGACGCTGCCCGGCCCCGTCCGGCCTCGTGTCGGACCTGCCAGTCCGTCGCGGCGAGCAGGCCCGTGATGGCCATCGACCACGCCCCGACGTCCTGCGGGTCCACCAACACGGCGGTGCCCTCGTACAACTCCCGGTGGACGGGGATGTCGCTGGCGACCACCGGCGTGCCGTGGACCATCGCCTCGAGCGGCGGCAGCGAGAAGCCCTCGCCGAGCGACGGGGCGAGCAGCATCCGCGCCGTCGCGTAGTGACGCTGGAGCGCGTCGTCGTCCACCCGCCCCGTGAACACGACCTGGTCGGGCAGGGCGTGACCGACCACCGCCTCGGCCTCGGCGCGCTCACAGCCCACCACGACCAGCGGTTCGTCGACGGTTGCGGCCTCCCACGCACGGATGGCGGTCACGAGGTTCTTGCGCACGTTCGGACGACCGACGACGAGGATTCCGCTGCGGTCACCGAGGCCGACCGGGACAGGTGCGGGGTCGACGCCGTTGTGCACCACGGAGGGACGCGTCGTGGCCAGTCCGGCCGCCACGACCTGATCGGCCGAGGCCCCCGACACCGTCACGACGTGACTGCCCCGCAGCGACGGCCCGACGAAGGCGAGTTGCGCCCGCACGCGCGTGGCGAACCAGTCGGGGTGCTCGACCCACAGCGCGTCGTGGACCACGACCACCATCGGCACCCGCGTGCGGCGGTACGCCCCGAAGAACTGGGACACGACGACGTCGGCCCCGACACGGCGTCCCTCACGGTTGAGCCAGGCGCCCGCGACCACGCCGGGCAGGTCCATGCCCCGCCGGACGTGGGGACGGCAGATCTCCGCGCCGAGGGAGCCGAGGTCCGCGTCGGGCGCCACGGCCACGACGAGATCCCAGGCCGGTCGTGCACGGTGCAGCGCCGGCAGCATGCTGTACAGCCAGCGGCGGCCGCTCGGGACGTTGCCCGACAACCACCGACCGTCGAACAGCACCCTCACGGCGATCTCCACGTCCTGCTCCGCCGGCGGCGGGCGCCCACACGCTATGGCGAGCCCCGGCTCGCGCTGGAACTTCGCGCCGGGAGTGCTCGGTATGGTCCCACACCCCGGTCGCACTGGAGTGGCACCGTGAGCGAACACCTGGTGGCCGTCGGGTCGCAGCACGCGAAGGTCGCGGACCGCGAGGCACCCCGCGAGTCGATCGAGCCGCTCCAGGTCCGCACCGACGACGGCTGGGAGCCGATCACGGCCTGGTCGGCAGTGGGAACACTCGGGATCTCCGGCCTCGTCTGGGACGACGTGACCGACGCCGTGTGGATCGCCACGGACGACACGCTGTGGAAGGTGACGCAGGACGCGCTCGTACGCGTGGCCGCCGACCCCCTCGTGGACATCCACGAGCTGCGGGTGCACGGTCGGCGACTGACCGTGGCCTCGACCGGTGCCGACACGATCGTGACCGTCGACCTCGACAGCGCGGAGGAGGTCGGCCGCGACGTCCTCGGTGCGGGACGGACGGACCCGGTGACGGGAGCCTTCGTCCGGGCCACCGGCCGGACCGAGCGCTTCCACGCCAACCAGGCCTTCGAGGACGGTGCCGGCCGGCGCTGGGCGCTCGTCCACCACGTCACCGGGCTGCAGGTCGTGCAGGAGGTCGCCTCGCGCCTCCTGAAGCGCCAGGGCGACGGCGGGCTGGTCTCCCTCGACGGCCACGCCCCCGTCGACCTCGGGCTGTCGGCCCCCCATTCGATGCGCCGCGTCGGCGACGAGTGGTGGGTGCTGGACTCCGGTGCCGGGACGGCCCGCATCCTCGACGAGGGGTGGGGCGCCGTCGACACGATGGTGGTCGGCGGGTGGGGCCGCGGGGCGACCGTGCTGCCCGACGGGTCGCTGGCGATCGGCATCTCGGCCGTGCGGCCCCGGTATCGCCAACGCCTGCAGGACTTCGGCGACGTCGACAACCACGTGGCCGTCATCGCCCCGGGCGACCGCACGGTCGTCGAACGGCTGGCGGTCCCACGCGTCGACCAGCTGAACGCGGTCGAGTGGCTGCCGGCGCGCGCGATCGAACTGCTCCGGGCCGCCGCGCCCCCGCCGGCCTGACCGACCTCAACCCAGCAGCCCGGCGTCCTCGGCCGCGGTGCGCACCCAGGCCCGCACCTCGTCGATGAAGCGGTCCCGGCCGAAGCCCACCGCGTTGGCTCGACAGACCGCCGGGTCGATGCCCTGCGCCACCACGTCACGGATCGCGGCTGCGAACGCGGCGACGGTCTGGTCGGACACCAACGCCCCGGTGACCCCGTCCACGACGCTGTCACGCGCCCCGCCCTTGGCGAAGGCGACAACCGGGGCGCCGGCCGCCTGGGCCTCCACGGGCACGAGGCCGAAGTCCTCCCACGCCGGGAACACGACGGCCTGTGCGGTCGCGAAGAGTTCGCGGACACGCTCGTCGCTGGGGGACTCCTCGATCACGACCTCGGTGGTCGCCGCCGTCGCGCGGCGCCGGAGCAGGTCGGCGTCCGGGCCGGACCCGGCGACGGTGATCGGCAGGCCGGCCGCCTCCGCCGCCTCGATCGCGAGGTCCAACTTCTTGTAACCGATCCATCGGGACAGGGCCACGAGACCCCGACGGTCGGCGGCGGGGACCAGGTCGCCCGTCGCGAACCAGTCCACGTCGACCGGTGGGGCGAGCACGCGGCTCTCCCGGCCGTAGAACGCCGCGATGCGCTCCGCCACGACGGTGGAGTTGGCGGCGAACTCGTCGACCCAGTCGGCGGAGCGGCGGTCCCAGCGGCGCAGGGCGGCACGTGCCGGACCGGCCGCCCACATCATCGGGCGCTGCTCCAGTTCGGGCAGCCACGCGTAGCGCATCGGGGTGTGGCAGTAGCACAGGTGCAGGGCGTCACGACCAGGCGCGAACCCCTTGACCGCGGCATGGCTGGACGAGACGACGACGTCGTAGGGCCCGCCCTTCGTGACCCGCCACGCGGCAGGCATCAGTGGCAGCGACAGGGCGCGATGCCCACGCCAGAACGGACGGTCGAGGAAGGACGTCTCGACGGATCGTCCACCGGTGTCCAACGGGACGTCGGGCTCGACGCTCAGGGCGTACAGGTCCGCCGTGGGGAAGGCCGCGGCGAGCGCCTCGAAGGTCTTCTCGCTGCCGGCGCGGGCTGCCACCCACTCGTGGGCCACGGCGATCCGCAGCGCATCGAACCTCACGGAACGGCCTTCCTCGGTGTTGCACATTCGGGGGTGGCGAACCGTACCCTCAGCGGCTCGTGTGGCCGCCGGGCCCCGGTGAGTGAGCAGATGTCCACCCTGAAGAGACGACTGGCGTCGCGACGTTGGCGTCGTGAGCACCGCCGTCAGCGGGCGCGACACCGCCATGCCGCGCAGGGCAACGTCGAGGCCAGGCGTCGTCGGCGGCGGCTCGTCCGGGGGCTGCTCGCCCTGTCGACGCTCGTCCTGCTGGCCGCCGTCGCCGGCGGACTGGTGGTGGCAAAGGACGCCCGTGACGTCGCCGACCGGCTCCAGCTCGTCAACGCCCGGCTCGAGGACGCACGCGCCGCCATCGCGGCGGGCGACCCGGACACCGCGACCACCCAGCTGACCCAAGCCCGCGCCGGCCTGACCCAGGTCCTGGCCCGCACGCGCCGCCCGCTGTGGCAGCTCGGCGAGGCCGTGCCGATCGCCGGCCGTTCCCTCCGCCTGCTCGGCCAGATCTCCGAGAGTGCGGACGCTGCGACCGCGCTGGCCCGCGACCTCACCAACTCGGCCGAGGACCTGCTCACCGCCGGAGGCCAGTTGGTCATCACGACCACCGGCGACCGCATCGACCTCGAGCCCGTCCGCGACGTGCGCGACGCCCTGTCCACGTCCCGGATCGAGCAGTTGCAACGGTCGCTGCAGACGCTGCGGAACGCCCCCACGGGACTCGTCCCCGGACGCCTGCTGGAGGCCCGCACGGACGTCCTGGACCTCGGCGCCCGAGCGCTGACCGAGATCGCCGTCGCTCGCGACATCACCACGCTGCTGCCCGGCTTCCTCGGCGACGACACGCCGCGGGAGTACTTCCTGGCCATGCAGAACCCCGCGGAACTCCGCGGCACCGGCGGCCTCATCGGGTTCTACGCCACGGTGCGGATCTTCGAGGGCCAGTTCACCCTGTCGGAGCCGACGTCGTACTCGGCCCTGAACACCGACGAGCAGGACATCGACGCGCTGGCGCCCGTGCCCGTGTCGCGCGCCTTCGACGAACGCTACGGGCACCTCAACCCCAACGGGTTCCTGGCGAACACCAACGTGGACGCCGACCTGGCCACCGTCGCGCCGGTCATCCTCGACCTCTTCCAGCGCACCACGGGTCGTGACCTCGACGGCGTGATCCTGATCGACCCCTACGGGCTGCGGGACATCCTCGAACCGATCGGTCCCGTGACGGTGCCCGAGGGCGTCGAGATGGGCACCCTGCCGAACCCGGTCCCACCGGAGGCGCTGCCCGCCACGGTCATGAACGACGCCTACAACGTGCTTGGCGGCTCCACCGAGGTGCGTCGTACGTACCTGCGCGAGCTGTCCACCGCCGCCTTCGAACTGTTCTTCGAAGGCGGGTGGGATGCGATCCCGGTCACCGAGCAGGTCGTGGACACCGCGATGCAGGGGCACCTGCAACTGTTCTCGGAGGATGCCGACGAGCAGGCGCTCATCGAGTCGCTCGGGATCGCGGGGCGCCTCCGCCCGACCGACGCACACGACTGGATCGCGGTCGTCGGCAACAACGCCGCCGGCAACAAGGGCGACTGGTTCGCCGATCACGCCATCGCCGGCACGATCAGCCTCTCCGAACCCTCTGACGACGGCACGGCGACACGCCTCGGCAACCTGACGGTGACGGTCGACAACGCGCTGCCCACGTCAGGTCAGGACGACTACATCAACTCGTCGTCGACGACCGGACGGGCGTTCGTGGACGGCCCGACCGGCCCCAAGGGCCTCAATCGCACCT
>JBFJMP010000168.1:0-5910 GCA_041633895.1 Nitriliruptoraceae bacterium | reverse complement strand
GACGTGCACGGCCCAGACCTGATCGCCACGGTCGGGTACGCCGGCACCGCGCACGTCGGACTGGCCCTCGCGCGTGCCCTCGAGGCCGCGGCCCCCGGTGAGGTCGTCCTCGTCGTGACGGCCGCCGACGGCGCCGACGCCGTGGTGTTGCGCACGACCGATCGCATCGAGGACCGCTCGCGCGTGACCACGTGGGACGACGACGGCATCCCGGTCGACGTCGCGCGCTACCACACCTGGCGCGGCCTCCTGCGGCGCGAACCGCCTCGACGCCCGGAACCGACCCCGCCGGCCTCGCCGCCGTCGGCCCGCAACGCCAACTGGAAGTTCGGCTTCGAGGCGGCGGAGTGCACCAGTTGTGGCGCGCGCCACCTGCCCCCGCACCGTGTCTGCCGCGACTGCCACGCCATCGACCAGATGGCCCCGGTGTCGCTGCAGGACACCACGGCGACCGTCGCCACGTTCACCATCGACCACCTCGCATGGTCGTTGTCCCCGCCGACGGTCGTCGCCGTCCTGGACTTCGACGGGGGTGGCCGCTACCCGTGCCAGATCACGGACGCCGACGCCGACAGCGTGGCGATCGGCGACCGGGTCGAGATGACCTTCCGCGTCCTCGACGTGGCCCGCAACGGCGCTCGCAACTACTTCTGGAAGGCTCGTCCCGTCCAGGTGGAGGACTGACCAATGGGTTTCTCGCGCAGCGGCCAGCAGGTCGCGATCATCGGCATGGGGTGCACCAGGTTCGGTGACCACTGGAACCGCTCGGCCGACGACCTCATCGTCGACGCGGTCTCCGAGGCCACCGGCACGGTCCCCGGTCTCGAGCTGCCCGATGTCGAGGCCTTCTGGCTGGGCACGGCGGTCTCGGGCCAGTCGGGCATCACGCTGGCCCGACCCCTGAAGGTCGAGAACCGGCCCATCACCCGGGTCGAGAACATGTGTGCCACCGGCTCGGAGGCGCTGCGCAACGCGGTGTACGCCGTCGCCGCCGGCGCCTATGACGTGACCATGGCGGTGGGTGTCGAGAAGCTCAAGGACACCAACATGGCGGGCCTCGTCATCCCCGGTGTCCCCAGCGACGGCACCGCAGCCGACCTGACCGCGCCCGCCATGTTCTCGCTGCTCGTCCCCGCCTACGCCGAGGCCTACGGCGTCGACGAGGACACGATGAAGCAGGTCCTGACCCGGATCGCCTGGAAGAACCACCGCAACGGGGCCAAGAACCCTCGTGCACACTTCCAGAAGGAGGTGCCGATGGACACGATCGCGTGCTCGCCGTTCGTCGCCGGCAGCCTCGGCATCTTCGACTGCTCCGGGATCAGCGACGGCGCCGCAGCCGCGATCGTCTGTCGGGCGGAGGACGTCGAACGCTACGTCGACCCCGAGCAGGCGATGTACGTGCGGGCCCTGTCCCTGTCGGTCGGCACCGGCACCGGCACGACGGACCCCAACTACGACTACACCACCTTCCCCGAGGTCGTCGCGTCGGCGCAGTCGGCCTACGAGCAGGCCGGCATCACGGACCCCGCGACCGAGGTGTCGATGGCCGAGGTGCACGACTGCTTCACCCCGACCGAGTTGGTCCTCATGGAGGACCTCGGGTTCTCCGAGCGCGGGCAGGGCTGGCGTGACGTGCTCGACGGTCGCTACGACCTCGACGGGGCGCTGCCGGTCAACCCGGACGGCGGCCTCAAGAGCTTCGGCCACCCCATCGGTGCGTCCGGACTGCGGATGCTGCTGGAGATGTGGCTGCAGTTCCGTGGCGAGGCCGGCGAGCGCCAACTCGACAACCCCAGCATCGGCCTCACGCACAACCTCGGCGGGCAGCCCGGTGAAGTGGTCAGCTTCGTGTCCATCGTGAGCGCCGAGCCCGAGTGAGCCCGTCGGAGGCAGACGTGACCGCACCGTCCGAGGACGACTTCCGTGCCGAGGTGGTTGCGTTCCTGACGGCGCACGCGACCCCGCGGACCGCGGGGCTCAGCCTCGAGCGTGACGTCACACCCGACCGCGTCAGCCTGCCCGTCGTGGGTGCCGTCCCGCCCGAGCAGGAGCGGGCCGAGCTGGCCGCCGCTCGGGCCTGGCGTCGCCTGCGCTTCGACAACGGCCTCGGCTGGATCACGGGTCCGGTCGACCTCGGTGGGCGTGGGCTCCCCGCGTCGTACGAGCGCGTCTACGACCAGGAGGAAGCCGCCTTCGACGCGCCTGAGCGCGGCTACCTGCGCACGGGCGTCAACATCGTGGCTCCGACGATCCAGGAGTTCGGCACACGGTGGGCCCACGAGCGCTACCTCGCCGGGATCATGCGTGCGGACGAGGTCGTCTGCCAACTGTTCTCGGAACCCGGAGCCGGTTCGGACCTCGCCAACGTGTCGACCAGGGCCGTCCGCGACGGTGACGAGTGGGTCATCACCGGCCAGAAGGTGTGGTCGAGCGGAGCCCACTATGCGACCGTCGGCGAATGCCTCGCACGGACCAACCCCGAGGCCAGCAAGCACCGCGGCCTGTCGATGTTCCTCGTGGACATGGACGCGCCCGGCATCGAGATCCGCCCCATCCGGCAGATGACCGGTGGCGCCGAGTTCGACGAGGTGTTCCTCGACGAGGTCCGTGTCCCGGTGGACGCGCTGGTCGGTGAGGTCGACGGCGGGTGGGCCGTGACGATGCACACCCTGATGAACGAGCGCTCGGCCATCGGTGACGAACTGGTCCCGGACCGCGCCCTCATCGACCGCCTCGTCGAACTCGCCCAGCACGAGGGCCTGGACCAGCGTCCGGACCTGCGCCTTGCCGTCGCCGACCTGGTCATGCGCCTGCGCGCCACACGGGCGATGGTCGACGACATCCTCGCCGGCATCGGCGAGGACGAGGTGCCCGGGCCCGAACTGGCCCTGGCCAAGCTCGCCGCCACCGACGACGTCATGCGCATCGCTGATGTCGTGTCGGACATCCTCGGGGCCCGCCTGGTCGCCGACACGGGCGAGTGGGGCGCCTTCTCGTGGACCGAGTTCGTCCTGGGCGTCCATGGCCTGCGCATCGGTGGCGGTACCGACGAGGTGCTGCGCAACGGCGTGGGCGAGCACGTGCTGGGCCTGCCGCGCGAGCCGCGCTGAACGGTCAGCGCTGGGACGGCGTCAGAAGCCGAGCGCGGTGGCCAGCCGGTCGCGGTGGTCACGTGCGGACCCGGCCAGCGTCGCGGAGCTCATGGCCCGGCGGTGGTACCAGTGCAGGTCGTGCTCCCACGTGAAGCCGATGCCACCGTGGACGTGGATCGCGTCGGTGGTGGCCTGCACCGCGACGTCCGAGGCGAAGGCCTTGGCGGTCGCGGCGAGCTGGACCAGGTCGTCGTCGCGCTCGGCCGCCTCGAGGCCTCGGCGCAAGGCTGCGGCCGATCGCTCCACGCCGAGGTGGAGGTCGGCGAGGGTGTGCTTGACGGCCTGGAACGAGCCGATCGCACGGCCGAACTGCTCACGGGTGCGGGCGTAGTCGACGCTGATGTCCAGGGCGTGGCGGGCGATGCCGACCAGTTCACCCGCGACCAGCAGGGCGATCCTGGCCTCGGCCTGGGCCCAGTCACGGTGGTGCATGCGGCTGACGACGGTCGTGGGCGGATCGACGATGCGGACGCGTGCCTGCGTGCGCGTGGGGTCCAACGTGTCGAGGAGTTCGATCTGGGCACGTGCCAACTCGACCGCCACGACCTCGATCACGTCGCCGTCGTCCACCGGGACGAGGACGAGGTCGGCGTCGGCAGCGTCGAGCACCATCGGCAGGGTCGTGAGCGCGTGATCCCAGTCGGCGCGTGGCTGCAGGTCGAGGACTGCTGTCGCGCGGCGTCGGCCAGCGGCGACGGCGGTCGCCGTCTCGGTGTCGACCACGTCGCCGGTCGAGGCGATGGTGGCTGCCATGCCGAAGGCGGTCAGCAGGGGCGCCGGTGCGAGCACGCGCGCCAGCTCCTCGATGACCACGACCTGGTCGGCAAGGCCGAGGCCCGCCCCGCCGAGGTCGGGGGACACGTGCAGGGCGCAGAGGCCGAGTTCGTCCGTCAGGCGCTCCCACTGCAGGGTCGCCGCCGCGCGGGTGGCAGTGGCGTCGCTCGCGCGCACGGTGTCGAGGGACCACGTGTCGCCGGCGAAGCCGGCGACCAACGATCGCAACTGGTCACGTTCGGTGGTCAAGATGCCCTCGGAACCCGCGGCGGTCCGCTAATCTACCAAGCGATTGTTCGGGGTGCGAGTCTGAACGCCTCCCGCTCGTGTAGCCTCCGCCGTCGCACTGTCAGGCGGCTGGGGCCGGTCGGACGGTCGGCCTGCCGACACATGGCGGTCGCGAGGGAGCGATGCCAGACAGCACGGCCGGGTGGTAGGTCAGGTAGCGAGGGACGTCTGTGGTCAAGGTGAAGCAAGACACAACGGGTCGCGCGGGCGGTCAGGACCGTCGGGGCGAGATCCTGCGCATGGCGTCCGAGATCTTCGCGGAGAAGGGCTTCGTCAGCGCCACGGTCCGGGACATCGCCGACGCCGCCGGGATCCTCTCCGGCAGCCTCTACCACCACTTCGACTCCAAGGAAGCGATGCTCGAGGAGTTCCTCCACGGGATGCTCCGTGGGCTCGTCGCGCAGTACCAGGCCGCGCTGGCCGAGGAGGCCGACGCCGGGACCACCCTGCGCGCCATGATCGGGATCGGCCTGCGGTCCGTGGTGGATTCACCCGAGGGCATCAAGATCCTCCACAACGACTACGGCTACCTCTCCCAGACCGAACGCTTCGCGTTCGTGGACGACGAGGGTGACCGGATCATGGAGCAGTGGGTCACCGCCCTGCGTCGCGGCATCGACTCCGGGGACTTCCGTGACGACGTCGACCCGCGCATCGCCTACCGCGTCATCATGGGTGCGATCTTCTCGGCCGTGCGGTGGTTCCGACCTGACGGCAGCGTCAGCGTCGACGAACTCGCGGACATCTTCACGAGGATCCACGTCGAGGGCCTGCGCGCCTGATCGACGTGCCCCGCCGGCGTCCGGGGCTCGTGTCTGGGTTCACGTGGGTTGCTACCAAGCAAGCGCTTGGTTAATCTTCGGCCTCGAACGTGACCCCGAGTCGCCATCCCACACCCAGGAGGCCCGCGTGCGCACCCCTTCGGCCTGGCACCGACCCGCGACGAGCACACCACTGGTCGAGGCGCGCGCGGCCGTGCGCCGCGCCGTCGACGCCCTCGCCGCGGGCGCGCCGATCGTGGTGCTCGACGACGCCGACCGCGAGGGCGAAGGCGACCTCGTCCTCGCGGCGCGCCACGCCACGCCGGAGTCGATGGCGTTCCTGCTCCGCCACACGTGCGGGATCGTGTGCTGCGCCCTGTCCGAGGAGCGTGCCGATGCCCTGGACCTGCCGTTGATGGTCGACCAGGGTGAGGACCGCCACGGCACGGCGTTCACGGTCACGGTCGACCTCGCGGAGGGCACCCACACCGGGATCTCCGCGGCCGACCGTGCCGCGACCCTGCGCGCCCTGGCCGACGGGGCGACACGGCCCGATGACCTCAACCGCCCCGGTCACATCTTCCCCCTGCGGGCGCGCCCCGGTGGCGTCCTGGAGCGGCGCGGCCACACGGAGGCATCCGTCGACCTCGTGACGATGGCCGGCCTCGAGTCGGCCGCCGTCATCTGTGAACTGGTGAACGACGACGGGTCGGTCAGCACACTGGCGCAGGCGCGGGCCTTCGCCGAAGCCCACGGCCTGGCCGCCGTGACGGTGGATGAACTCGTCGACGTGCGCCATCTGGCCGCGGTGGGTGAGGTGGCCCCGGTTGCCGCCCTGCCCACGCGACATGGCACGTTCGACCTGCGCGTGGTCCCGGTCGACGGTGTGGACCAGGTCGTCGCGACGCTGGGGGAGGTGCGCGGCGCGGAGG
>JBFJMP010000167.1:0-5961 GCA_041633895.1 Nitriliruptoraceae bacterium | reverse complement strand
GGCCGGTGCGCTGACCACGACACCGAAGTTGTTGCTCTGGGCCCACTGCCCGTCAGGCCTGCGGTGCGTGAACCCGAAGCCGATGGTCGGCACGGGGATGCCCGGGATGGGAAGCGAGAAGTACGGCGTCCGCATGGAGCGAGCGGTCGTCTGGCCGCCCTCGTCCATGGAGGTCGCCGTCTGGATCGTGATCTCGATGGCGATCGTGATCTCGTGGGCGATCGGCAGGCTCGTCGGGTCGGCGAGCAGCGCCTCGACGTCCGCACCGTCGGGCGCCGGCACGAACCGGGGAGCCACGACGCCGGTGAGCGAGGTGAGGCCGGCGACCTCCTGCCCACCGCCCGGGCAGGTGAGGGAGGCGAACGGCCCGATGTCCGGTGCGTCTCCGGTGGGCACGAGGCTGATCGCCTGGCCCGGTTGCACCTCGAGCGGGCTGTCGACGTTGTCGACGTTGGACAGCCCGAACTCGGCGAAGGCGACCTCCTCGGGAGCGACGCCGTCGGCCGTGATGATCCGCGCGCAGACCTGCAGCGGCATGGTCGTGGGCAGTTGCGGGATCAGTTGCAGGTCGTCGAGCAGGTTGCGGAGCCCACCGAGGAGACGGTCGCTGAGGTCAGCGACGGTGGCCTGGAGGTTCACGATCTCGGCGCGCGTCGCGTCGAGGAGGTCAGCGGCCTGCATCGCGGACGCCTCGTTCACCTCACGCGTGAGGGCAGCAACTGCGTCGTTGACCTGGTTGGCAGCAGCGACCACCTGGGTGTCGAGGCCGTGCACGAGGTCCTCCATGCGCGTCGCACGGTCGGCCATGTCGGCGAGCACCGTGTCCAGCTGCGCCGTGGACGTGGTGGCCTCGAGGTCGTGGAGCGTCCCCTGCATCTCCGCCAACTCCCAGAGCATCCGACTGGTGACGTGGTTGATCGGGTCCTTGATGAGCTGGGGTACGTCCGACAGGGGCGCGGACGGGTCCAGCTCGAGGATCAGGTTCCCGGGGCAGATCTTGGAGCTGTTCGGGTTGCCCTCGTTCTCGACCAGGTAGTCGAGTTCGAGCATCAGCTCGCAGGGGTCCACCTCGGTCACGGGGGCCGACGTCGTGGTGCCGTCCGGGTTGGTGCGCTCGCGTTCGACCTCCTGGGTCGGGACGTGGAGTTGCGGCGTGGGCCCGGCGGGGGGCGGCGCCGTGGCGGGCGCGAGCGGATCCCGGGGCACCGTCGGATCCAGCGGGTCCGGGAGCCCGTCCGCGACGTAGGCCCCGCCCTCGAGGAGGCCCATCAGGGGCTCCTCGTGGACGGCCAGCCCGTCGACCTCGGCGACGCTGGTGGGGCCGGCCTCCGATGACGGGTTCGGGTCGCGCGCCAGGAGGGACGTCAGGTCACCCACGACAGCTTCGAGGGTCAGCGGCAGGTCGATCGACGTCGGCGCCTGCAGTTCGAGGGCGAAGCCGCCCAGTGACGGCGCGTCGAGGAGTGTCAGGGAGGTCTCGCCGAGAGCCGCTTCGATGGCCAGGTTGACGATCTGGCCGAGACGTCCGTCCACCGCGTCCGGGGTCAGGCCACCCCCCCTGGGCGCGGGCGGCGTGGGCGGTGGGTCCTGCGCGGTTGCCGGCCACACACCGACCACGAGGGCCGTGAGCAAGGACGCCGTGAGCGCGATCGCGCCTGGCCTGCTGATCCATCCCGGACGTGTCATGAAGTCCCCTCGCGGTACGTGTGCGCGACATGTCACGACCGATCTGGGCGCGACTCGCGTCGACATCACGTGACCCCACCATTACACAGCGTGACCGTTCGGCCCGAACTGTTCGGTTCGGGAACTGGCCAGGATGGTCGACGGCGTGTCAGCGTCAGCACCGCGATCCGGTCCACGGTCCAACGGCGAGCGTCGCTCCACTAGTTCCAACTGGTAGGATCTGCCGATCGTTGCGAGGAGGACGCGATGGCTGGTGGCGGGTCTCGCTTTCGGGACGCCGAGGATCGGGCGGGCCGCAACCGCGACGCCAGCCGCGCGGCGGTGGCGATCATGACGGCGGGGTCGCGGTTGGCGAGGGAGATCGAGCGGTCGCTGTCGGACGCGGATCTCACCCTGCCGCAGTTCAACGTGCTCATGGTCCTGGCCGCCTCGGACGAGGGTCACCTGCCGATGCACACGGTCATCGAGCGGCTGATCAGCACCCCGTCGAACCTGTCGTTCCTGAGCACCCGCATGGCCGAGCGCGGGCTGGTCACGAAGCATCGGTCGGACGAGGACGCCCGGGTGGTGGTCATGGCCATCACCGAGTCGGGATGGGACGCGGTGGAAGCGGCGATGCCGCTCGCCTTCGCCACCGAGAAGGCCCTGCTGCAGGAACACCGACGCAGCGACCTGCGCGACATCGTCCGCCTCCTCCGGCCCCTGATCACCTGAGGTCGCCTAGCCTCATGAGGGCAGCAGCAGACGTGCTGGGAGGCCAGATCGTGTCCGAGGACGCACCGCAACGGATGCCCGCGGCGTTCATCGGGCACGGCAGTCCGATGAACACGCTCGAGCGCAACCGCTACACGGACGCGTGGGCGACGCTGGGGCGTACCGTGCCCCGACCTCGCGCCATCCTGTGCGTGTCGGCCCACTGGTACATCGGCTACACCGGCGTGACGGCGATGCCGCAGCCCCGGGTGATCCACGACTTCTTCGGGTTCCCCGATGAACTGTTCGCCTTCGACTACCCCGCCCCGGGGGCGCCGGAGGTCGCCGAGATGGTCGCCGATGTGGCCAAGCCGCACTGGGTCGGGCAGGACGCCGAGACCTGGGGGCTGGACCACGGCACATGGTCGGTGCTCGCCCACATGTTCCCCGACGCGGACGTGCCCGTGGTGCAGCTGTCGTTGAACGCGACCAAGCCGGCCGAGTATCACCTCGACCTGGCCACCAAGCTGGCGCCGCTGCGTGACGAAGGGGTCCTGGTGGTGGCCAGCGGCAACGTGGTGCACAACCTGCGCCGCATCGACTGGAAGGCCCCGCACGGCGGGACCGACTGGGCCCAGCGTTTCGATGAGCAGGCTCGGGAGCTCATGGCCTCGAGCCCCGCCGACACGCTCGACCTACTCGGCCACCGTGACGTCGACCTGGCTGTGCCAACGCCCGACCACTTCCTGCCGTTGCTGTACCTGGCGGGTCTGGCCGACGCCGACGCCGCGGCCGCCGACGTCCTGGTGGAGGGATACGCCTACGGATCCCTGTCGATGACCGCGTGGACGCTGGGAGTCACATGCGAGGTGAGCCCGACCGTTGAGGCGGGTTCCGCGCCGTTGGCCGACCCGGACGTGGTGCCACCCGACGACAGCAACGTCTGACCTCGGCTGAGGTGGCGCGCCGCTGCGGCAGCCGGCAGGGTCACGGCGAACCGAGCAGCTCGTCGACGGGCACGGTCGATCCGGGCGGCGAGGCCGCCGTCGACGCTGCTGTCGGCGCCGAGCCCGGCTGACACGACGGCAAGGGTCCGGGTGGTCATCTCGTCGTGCCCTCCAGCAGGTCGACGCCGATGCCATCGGCGTGTGCGAGGTCGGCATGGGCGGGGGCGTCGGGCACGTGGGCGGGTCGGCCCACGGCCACTTCACGTCGTAGGGCCGGAACGATCTGCCCGCCGAGGATCTCCAGCTGGTCGAGCACGGTGGGCAGCGGCAGGCCGGCGTGGTCGATCAGGAACAGCTGGCGCTGGTAGTCGCCCACGTGGTCGCGCATTGCGGCGTAGCGCTCGATGACCTGCTGGGGGGAGCCGACCGTGAGCGGCGTCTGGGCGGTGAAGTCCTCGAGCGACGGACCGTGGCCGTACACGGGCGCGACGTCGAAGTAGGGGCGGAACTCGCGAACGGCGTCCTGGGAGTTCGGGCGGGCGAAGAACTGACCGCCGAGCCCGACGATGGCCTGATCGGCCCTGCCATGGCCGTGGTGCTCGAACCGCCTTCGGTACAGCTCGACCATCTGCTTGGTGTGGCGCATCGGCCAGAAGATGTTGTTGTGGAAGAACCCGTCGCCGTAGTAGGCGGCCTGCTCGGCGATCTCCGGGGAGCGGATCGAGCCGTGCCAGACGAACGGTGGCACCCCGTCCAGCGGCCGCGGCGTCGAGGTGAACCCCTGCAGCGCGGTGCGGTGCTTGCCCTCCCAGTCCACGTCGGTCTCCCGCCACAGCCGTCGCAGCAGCGCGTAGTGCTCGACGGCGAGCTCGATGCCGTCGCGGATGTCGTGACCGAACCACGGGTAGACCGGGCCGGTGTTGCCCCGCCCGAGCATCAGGTCGACCCGCCCGTCCGCCAGATGCTGGAGCATCGCGTAGTCCTCGGCGATCTTGACCGGGTCATTGGTCGTGATCAGCGTCGTGGCCGTCGACAGGACCAGCCGCTCGGTCTGCGCGGCGATGTAGGCCAGCGTCGTGGTGGGTGAGGAGGAGAAGAACGGCGGGTTGTGGTGCTCGCCGATGGCGAACACGTCCAGGCCGACCTCCTCGGCCTTCTTCGCGATCCTCACGATCGCGCGGATCCGTTCTGCCTCACTCGGGGTGCGACCCGTGGTCGGGTCGGGCGTGATGTCGCTGACAGAGAAGATGCCGAACTGCATGGGAGCCTCCGGGCTTCGGCCTGGTGTCGTCGGGTGGGTGGCGTCACTGTTGGACCATGCCGCCGTCCACGGTGTAGAGCGAGGCGGTGACGAACGTGGCGTCGTCGGAGAGCAGGAACGCCATCACGGCGGCGACCTCGTCGGGCTCGCCGTAGCGGCCCAGCGGGGTGGCGGCCTCGTTGGCCTCCTTGTAGACCTCTGCGGTGCCCGAACTGTCCTCGATGCGGCGCATCATCCCGGTGTTGATCGTTCCGGGCAGGACGGCATTGACCCGGACGCCCGCTGGGGCCGCCTCGGCCGCCGCGGTGCGGGTCAGGCCGATCACGGCATGCTTGCTCATGATGTAGGGGGACAGGCCGGGAGCGCCCATCAGGCCAGCCAGCGACGAGGTGTTGAGGACGGCGCCGTGGCCCTGGGCCTTCATGACCGGCAGGACCTTGGCCAGCCCCAGGAACACGCCCTTGACGTTGACCTGGTAGAGGCGGTCGAGGGTGGTGACGGCCTGCTCTTCGATCGGTGCCATCGGCGACTCGATGCCGGCGTTGTTCGCGAAGGCGTCGATGCGTCCGAAGGTGTCGAGGGTCTGGTCGACATAGGCCTGGACGTCGTCCTCGTCGGAGACGTCGGCCCGGATGATCAGGGAGCGGTCCGGAGTCAGGCCAGCGTCGGCGACGACCTTTGCGAGGGCGTCGGTGTCGAGGTCGACCAGGACGACGTTGTCGCCGCGGTTGGCCAGGCGCTTGACGAGCGCGGCGCCGATGCCGCCGGCGGCGCCCGTCACGATGGTGGTGCGGGTCTCGGTGGTGCTCATGGCATGTCTCCTTCGGTTGTGGCGTGGGTCAGGCGGCGAGGGGGCCGACGAGCTTCCAGCCGCTCTGCCAGGGCAGACCGTTCTGGGCGTTGAGGGCGATGTTCAGGAAGGCCATGCCCTCCAGGTAGCGGGCCGCGGACAGCCCGCCGACGTCGATGACGCGATAGCCCACGTGCTCGAGCAACTCGGTCACGACCTGCTTGGCGTCGGCGTCGTCGCCGGCGACGAACCCGTCGAGCTGGACGCCGTCGACCTCCGCCTCGGCCTGATTGCCGGCGAACACGGTGTTGAACGCCTTGACCACACGGGCGCCCGGAGCGGCCGCCTGGACACGCTGTGCGCCGGCGGGGCCTGCGTCGGTGACCAGACCGGACAGGTCGGCGGCCAGCGGGTTGGTGGCGTCGATCACCACGGTCTCGGCGAGCGCGGCGGCGTGCGCGGACACGAGGTCCTCGACGACGTCGAAGGGCACGGCCAGCACCACGACGTCCGCGTCAGCCACGGCCTGGCCGGTGTCGGAGGTCGTGCTCGCGGCCGGGATCTCGGCGGCCAGCGCGGAGAGC
>JBFJMP010000166.1:0-6071 GCA_041633895.1 Nitriliruptoraceae bacterium | reverse complement strand
TGCCGAGGTCGGGGCGCGCCACGACGACGATCGGGAGGTCGGCTGCGACCGCAAGGTCGGCGACCATCGTCCCGTCGGTGCCGAGCTCGACGAGCAGGCCACCGGCGCCCTCGACGACGAGGTCCGCGTCGGACGGGGCGGCGGCGATCGGGGCGAGCAGGTCGTCCAGCGTGACCGACTGCCCGGCTCGGCGTGCGGCGACCGCCGGGGCCAGTGCCTCGCCGAGGCGAGGTCCGACGATCGTGGGGGCGCCGGTGTGCGCGGCCACGAACGCCGCGTCGTCGTCGCCGTCGTCGGTGCCGGACTGGGCGGGCTTCACGTAGGTGACCGGACGACCCGCTCCCGTCCAGCACGCCACGATCGCCGCGCTGGCGACGGTCTTGCCGACGCCGGTGTCGGTGCCGGTCACCAGGATCCGTCGGGTGCTCATGCCGCCACGTCCAGGGCCGCGGTGAACGCGCGGATCGCGAGGTCGATGTCCGCGGCCGTGTGTGACGCCATGACGGTCGCCCGCAGGCGCGCCGTGCCGGGCGGCACCGTCGGAGGACGGATGGCGACGGCCAGCACGTCGCGCTCCAGCAGGTGCTCCATCGCGGCCAGCGCCGCGCGGTCGCTGCCGATCAGGATCGGGACGATCGCCGCCTGAGGGTCGGGCACGTCGTGGCCGGCTGCGGCCAGCGCCGCCGCGAGCCGGCGGGCCCCGGCCACGGCGCGCTCGCGACGGTCGGGCTCGGCCAGCGCGATGTCGAGTGCGGTGTGCGCGGCGGCGACGGCGGGGGCGCCCAGGGCGGTGTCGAAGATGAACGGGCGCGAGGTGTTGCGCAGCCACTCGACGAGTTGGGTCGAGCCGGCCACGTAGCCACCGGTGGAGCCCAGCGACTTGGAAAGCGTGGCGACGACCGCGTGGACGCGGCCCTCGCAGCCCAGTGCCGCGACGGTGCCGCGGCCGTCCGGGCCGATGACGCCCGACCCGTGGGCGTCGTCCACCACGACGGCGGCCCCGTGCGCCTCGGCCGCGTCGCACAGGTCAGGGAGCGGGGCGAGGTCGCCGTCCATCGAGAACACGCCGTCGGTGACCAGCACCCGGCGGCCGGGGGCGTCGGCCAGCAGGGCGCGGGCGTGGTCGGCGTCGCCGTGCCGGAACACCCGCACCTCGGCCCGTGCCAGGCGGCAGGCGTCGATGATCGAGGCGTGGTTCAGCTCGTCGGACACGACCGTGTCGCCACGTCCGACCAGCGCGGTGACGAGGCCGAGGTTGGCGAGGTAGCCCGACGAGTACAGCAGGGCGGCCGGGAACTGCTTGAAGTCGGCCAGCGCCTCTTCGAGGTCGCGGTGTGGGGCCTGCGCCCCGGTCACCAACCGCGCGGATCCGGTGCCGGTGCCCCAGCGTTCGGCCGCAGCCGCTGATGCGGCGATCACCCGCGGGTCGTCGGCCAGCCCGAGGTAGCCGTTGGAGCACAGGTGCAGGACGCGGCGCGCCCCGGTCGGGGTGGCCAGGTCCAGCCACGGCGCGGCCGGGGAGTCGTGGTGGCGCAGGCGGCGGTAGCGCCCGACCGACTCGATCTGGTCGAGGCCGTCCGCGATCCACCCGAGCGGGTCGGTCGGCTCGCTCACGACGGCGGACCGTCGGCCGTGAGGTCGGCGGTCACCCGTGCGGTCGCCTTGGCCGTGGCCTCGACGAGGTGCACGAGGTCCGCGTCCTCCATCGCCGGGGCCGGCATCAGGACCAGCACGTCGTCGAGCGGCCGCAGGATGATCCCGTCCTCGCGCAGCGCGGCGCACACGCGCTTGGCCACCTGCCACTCCGGCGGGAACGGTGCGCGGGTCGCGGTGTCGGCGACCAGTTCGACGCCGCACATCAGGCCGCGGCGGCGCACCTCGCCGACGTGGGGCATCCCGTCGAACACCGTGAGGGCGTCCGCGAACACGTCTGCCTTGTGGCGCGCCATCGCGGGCAGGTCCTCGTCGACGAACAGGCGCAGGTTCGCGGCGGCCACGGCGGCGGCCAACGGGTTCCCGGAGTAGCTGTGCCCGTGGTAGAGCGTCCGGTCCGCGTCGCCCAGGAACGCGTCGTAGATGTCCTCGGTCGCCAGCGTCGCGGACATCGGCAGGTAGCCGCCGGTCAGGCCCTTGCCGACGGCCATGAGGTCGGGGGTGATGCCCTCGAGGTCGCAGGCGAAGGCCGCGCCGGTGCGTCCGAAGCCGGTGGCGACCTCGTCGACGATCAGCAGGACGCCGTGGCGGTCGCAGATCTCGCGGAGGCGGCGAAGGTGGCCGTCCGGGGCGGTGATGATCCCGGCCGCGCCCTGGACCAGTGGCTCCGTGATGACGGCCGCGACCCGGTGGCCCTCGGCAGACAGCACCTCGTCCAGTGCGTCGGCGCAGGCCAGGTCGCATTCAGGGTGGGTGAGATTCAGGGGGCAGCGGTAGCAGTACGGCGACGGGATGCGGCGCGTCTCGAACAGCAGGGGTCCGAACAACGCGTGGAACGGGTCGAAGCCACCGACCGAGACCGCCCCGAGGGTGTCACCGTGGTAGGCGTTGTCGAGGCACACGAACAGGTCGCGGCCCTCGTCGCCCCGGTGGCGGTGGTACGCGAACGCCATCTTCAGCGCGACCTCGACGGCCGCCGCCCCGTTCTCGGAGAAGAACGCGCGGGTGATGCCGTCCGGGGCGAGGTCGACCAGGCGCGTGGCGACCTCGATCGCGGGCGGGTTCGTCAGGCCGAGGAACGTCGCGTGGGGAAGGGCGTCGACCTGGGCGTGCATCGCGTCGAGGAGTTCGGCGCGCGAGTGACCCCACAGGTTGACCCACAGCGACGAGTTGCCGTCGAGGTAGCGGCGTCCGTCCGTCGCGGTCAGCCAGCAGCCGTCGCCGGACTCGACGACCAGTGGTTCCTCGGTGACCCACTGCTTCTGCTGGGTGAACGGGTGCCAGACGGCGCGGTGGTCGGCCTCCACGAGTTCGCGGGTGCGTGCGTCCATGGCGGTCTCCGATGCTGCTGCGGGCGCCCCGTCTGGCCGGTCGTGGCGGGAGCAGGCTAGGCCCACGCGTACCTCCATCCCGAACCGACGTGCGTCGGATCGGTGCGGTGTGGAACCCTTCCGGTCCACGACCACGGGACGGGCATGGCTGGCGATGTCGACGGGATCGATGCGGCGCAGGTGACGGCATGGCTGCGGGCGCGAGCGGACGTGACGGGCGAACTGGACTTCGCCGTCATCGCCGGTGGGCGCTCCAACCTGACCTACCGGGTGCGCGACGACGCGGGCGTGCAGTGGGTGCTGCGACGGCCGCCGCTCCACTCGGTGCTGGCGTCGGCCCACGACGTGGGGCGCGAGCACCGGATCATGGCCGCGCTGCAGGACACCGTCGTCCCGGTGCCGCCGTTGGTCGGCATGGAGTCGGACGCGGAGGTCACCGGGGCGCCGTTCTACGTCATGGAGTTCGTGGACGGGCTGGTGCCGCGTGACGCCGACGAGGTCGTTGCGAAGCTGACGCCTGAGGCGCGACGCAACGCCGCGTTCTCGCTGGCCGACACGCTGGCCGACCTGCACGAGGTCGACGTCGACGAGGTGGGCCTGGGTGACCTCGCGCGGCGCGAGGACTACATCGCGCGCCAGCTGAAGCGCTGGCAGGGCCAGTACGCCAAGGGCGGGACGCGCGAACTGCCGTTGGTCGACGTCGTCCACGACCGGCTGGCCGCGGACATCCCGGACCAGGGTCGGGCCGCGATCGTCCACGGCGACTACCGGCTCGACAACACGATCGTCGGCGACGACGGGTCGATCCGCGCCGTGCTGGACTGGGAGCTGTGCACGCTGGGTGACCCGCTCGCCGACCTCGGCGTGCTGGAGGTCTACTGGGCGCCGCCAGCCGGTCGGCAGATGCCCATGATCCCCGCCGCCGGCGTGATCGAGGGGTTCCCGTCCTTCGACGAGGTGATCGCCCGGTACGCCGCCCGCTCCTCCCGCGACCTGGCGGAGCTGCGCTACTACGTTGCGTTCGGGTACTGGAAGCTGGCCATCATCCTCGAAGGCGTCTACACGCGCTTCGCGTCGGGTGCCTACGGCGAGACGGACGGCAGCCACGAACTGTTCGGGGCGCTGGTGACCGACCTGCTGGAACTCGCATCGGCCACGGCCGAGGAGGCCGGACGATGACCCGCGCCCTGTTGCTCGACTTCGGCGGCGTGCTGACGCCCAGCGTCGGCCGCATGTTTCGCACGTTCGAGACCGCCCACGACCTGCCGGCCGGGACGCTGTTCGACGCGATGGCGCAGGCGTACGGCACCGGCGGCGAGGACAGCGAGATCGCCCGACTCGAACGCGGCGAGGTCGACCTGCGTGACTTCGAACGTGCGCTGGCCGCCTCGTTCGAGGCGCTGGGGCACGACGTGGGCGCCGAGCGCCTGGTCGCCCGGATCTTCGCCGGGCTGGACGCGAGCGGCCGGCTGTGGGACGCCACCGGGATCGCCCGTGCCGCCGGCGTGCGAACGGGTCTGCTCTCCAACTCCTGGGCGACCGACGGTTACCCGGACGACCTGCTGGAGCGGTACTTCGACGACATCGTGATCAGCGGCGCCGTCGGGCTGCGCAAACCCGATCCGGCCATCTTCCACCTCGCCGCCGAACGGCTGGAGGTGGCCGTGGCCGACTGTGTGTTCGTCGACGACCTCGAGGCCAACGTGCTCGTCGCGCGCGAACTGGGGATGACGGGCGTCGTGCACACCGGTGACGAAGACGCGGTCCTGCAGGCCGTCTCCGAGGCGCTGGATGTCGATGTGACAGGGGCGCGTGACGTCAGCGAGGTCGTGGACGGCTAGCGTGGGGGCCATGACCAACGAAACCACTGAAGAACGACTCGCCCTGTACATCGACCACGAGAACGTGGCGATCGGGGCGCGTGACATCGGGCTGCGCTTCGACGTGGCCCCGCTGCTGGATGCGCTCGCGGAGCGAGGACGGCTGCTGGTACGGCGGGCCTACGCCGACTGGAACCTCTTCCGGGAGGACCGGCGCGGCCTCGTCGACGGCAACATCGAGTTGCTCGAGATCCCACAGCGGTCCGACAGCGTTCGCAAGAACGCGGCGGACATCCAGATGGCGGTCGACGCCATGGAGCTCGCGCTCACGCGTGACTTCGTGTCGACGTTCGTGATCGTGTCGGGGGACTCGGACTTCACCCCCCTCGTGACGAAGCTGCGCCAGCTGAACAAGCGCGTCATCGGCGTGGGCATGAAGGGGTCGACGTCGGGGATGCTCCCGCCGGCCTGCGACGAGTTCATCTTCTACGACCGCCTCGAGGGCGCTCCGCCACGCAACCCCAGCAAGAAGCAGGGTGGCGGCGGACGCTCGACGAAGGGCCACGCGAAGAAGCCGAAGGCCGACGGTGCCAAGGCCGAGCCGCAGTCCTCGCAGAAGCAGGACCTGTGCGAACTCGAGCGCCTGCTCAAGAAGACCCTGTCCGGCCTGCAGTCCTCGGCTGCCGGTCCGATCCAGGCCTCCAACCTCAAGCGCGCCCTGCTGCGCAAGGACCCGACGTTCTCCGAGCAGGACTACGGCTTCCGCGGGTTCCGCGAGCTGCTGCGCCACCTCGAGGAGCAGTCGATCATCACGACCACCGAGGGCACGGCCCCCGGTGACCCCGAGGTCGACTTCCCGTCCAAGGGCTCCAACGAGTCCGAGGCCTTCGACCTGCTGCGACGCACCGTTGTCGAGCTGATGGACGAGCTCGGTGGCGACCCGCCGCTGTCCGGCCTCAAGGACCAGCTCCGCAAGCGTGACTCGGAGTTCTCCGAGAAGGACTTCGGGTACAACGGCTTCCTGCAGTTCTGCAAGGCCGCCGTGACCCGGAACATCGTCGAGATGGACTGGGAAGAAGAGGATCAGGAGTACTACCTCTACGTCGAGGACGACAAGAAGGCCTCCTGACCCACCGTCGTTGACCGCACGACGGATGCCCTGCGCACAGGGCGCAGGGCATCCGGTCGCGGTGGTGTTGCTCGGCTCAGCCGATGCCCGCCGAGCTGAGCAGTTTGGCCGCGACGTCGTCAGTCAGGGCACCGGTGC
>JBFJMP010000165.1:0-6077 GCA_041633895.1 Nitriliruptoraceae bacterium | reverse complement strand
GTCCTCGTCACCCGCCAGGGCGCCTTCGGCATCACGACGAGCATCGCCCCCCTGCGGCGACTGCAAGGTGTCAGCGAGACGAGCAGCCCGTTCCAACGACGGGTCGACCTGGCCAGCGTGACGGCACACCTCGCGGGCTCCGGCACGACGACCGGGCTCGCCGTCCGGGACGTCGCGCGTGCACGTGCGGACGTGCTGCGCAGCGCGTTGACTGCCGAGGCCGCGCGGCCCTGACGAGACGCGGCGACGGTCAGGTGGCGGACGGCCGTCGGGCGAGTCGAGGCCTCAGGCCCGCTGCGCCAACGCCTGCTCCACGGCAGCGGTGACCGCAGCCTCCAGTTCCGCGTGCACGGACCGGTTGCTGGCGCGGTCGGTCGTCACGACGACGAGCCGCCACCCGCGGGGCGCGGCGACGGTCGCCTCGAGCTCTGCCACGCTGGCGACCTCGACGACGTCGAGCCCGTGCGTGGCGCCGACGACGGCCAGGTCGATCCCATGGGCCGTGCCGAAGAGCCGCTCGAAGCCGGCGTGGTCCGCCTGCGGGAGGAAGTGGAAGATCCCGCCGCCGTCGTTGTCGACGACCACGAACGTCACGTCGCCGTCGCGTTCCTCGGTGGGGACGAGCAGACCGTTGCGGTCGTGCAGGAAGGACAGGTCGCCACACAGGACGGTCGTGGGCCCGTCGTGCGCGCTGGCTGCCCCCACGGCGGTGGAGACGAAGCCGTCGATGCCGGCCGCGCCTCGGTTCGCCAGCAGGGTGACATCGGCCCGTGGGCTGGCCCATGTGTCGACGTCACGGATCGGCATGGACGAGGCGATGACGACGAGGCCACCCGGGGGCGTGGCAGCCACGACCGTGCGTGCGACCGTGGGTTCGTCGAGGTGGATCGCCTGCGCCTGGACGACCTGTGCTGCCGCCGTCGCTGCGGCTTGCCACCGGGCCAGCCAGTCCGACGGCGCGGCTGCTGGCCCGGCGTCCGCCAGTGCCGTCAGGACCGCATCCGCATCCGCCGCCACGATCTGGGTCGCCGTGCGCGCCGGGTCGACCCACGCGCCCGACGTCGACACCACGACGACCGCCGGGGCCTCCGCAAGCAACCGGCCGAGCGCGCGCGAGCACGTCGTGCGTCCGATGAGGAGCAGCACCTCGGGACGCAGGTCGTCGATCGTCGCGGCGAGGTGCGCCGAGGCGTGGGCCACGACGTTGGGACCGTCCGCGCGCCCCGGTGGCTCGACGACCACCGGCCAGCCCAGCAGGGCAGCAAGCGTGTCGACCCCGGCCGGATCCACGTCCGGGTCCGCGATCCCGATCACGCCACGCGCCCCGGACACCGTCCGCGCCACATCGGCGACGACCTGCTCTGGCGGCGTGGATGCGCGGCGATGGACCTGGACCCACGGGCGATCACCGGGGCGTCCGGCGAGGGCGTGTGAGAAGGGTTCCGCGCGCCTGCGGCCGTCGTCGCCCGCCGGGACCGTCGGCTCACGGAACGGCAGGTTGACGTGCACGGGGCCGGGCCGCCCCGACCAGCCAACGGCCTCCCCCACGGCACGGGCGGCGGTGGAGCGCCAGAGCGCGACGGCGTCGGCGCGATCCTCGGCGACGCCCAACTCACCGGCCCACCGCACCCGATCGCCGAACAGGCGGACCTGGTCGATCGCCTGGTTGGCACCCGTCTCGCGCAGCTCCGGAGGCCGGTCGGCGGACAGGACCAGAAGTGGCACACCGGCGAGGTCGGCCTCGACCACCGCGGGGAGCAGGTTGGCGACCGCCGTGCCGGACGTCGTGACCACGGGGACCGGGCGACCGGTCACGCGACCGATCCCGAGCGCGACGAACGACGCCGACCGCTCGTCGATGCGCACGTGCAGGCGGATCCGGGCATCGGCGTGGAACGCCATCGCGAGCGCCGTCGAACGTGAGCCCGGCGCGACCACGACATCGGTCACGCCACAGCGGCGCAGCTCGTCGACGAGCACGCGGGCCTGGGCGACCGAGGGATTCGGGGCGCTCATCGGGCCGCCCCCGCAGCCTCGGCAGCGGCGAGTCGCTCCAGCCACGCGATCCCGTCCTCGGGCGACGGGGCGTGCTGCACCAGCAGCGCTGCGTCCGGCTCCGGTCGCCGCACCGCGATGTGCCCGTCGACGGGCACCAACGGATCGAGCACCACGTCGGCTGACAAGAGGGTCCCCGTCCCCAGCCCGCAGGCGTACGGGAGGTCGGGCAGGGCAGCCGCGAACGCGAGGCCGGCGGCCAGGCCGACCGAGGTCTCGAGGGCGGACGACACGACGACGGGCACCGCGGCCGCCTCCGCGACCTCCAACGCCCGTCGGACGCCGCCCAGCGGCTGCACCTTCAGCACCAGGACGTCCGCGGCGCCGGTACGCGCCGCCGTGATCGGATCGTCGGCGGTCCGGATCGACTCGTCGGCGGCGATCGGGACGTCCACGCGGCGACGGACCTCGCGCAACTCGTCCATCGTGCGACACGGCTGCTCGACGTACTCCAGTACGTGACGGTTCAGGCGGGCGATCGCCATGACCGCGGTCTCGACGTCCCATGCCCCGTTCGCGTCGACGCGGACGTGACCGTCGGGTCCCAGCGCCTCACGCACGGCGGCCACGCGTTCGACGTCGTCGGCGAGCATCTGGCCGGACTCGGCGACCTTCACCTTCGCCGTCGTGCACCCGGATGCCGCGACGAGGTCGTACGCGTCCGGGGCACCGATCGCCGGCACGGTCGTGTTGACCGGGATGTGGGTGCGCAGCGCTGGCGGGAAACCGTCGACGGCGGCCTCGCGTGCGGCGTCGAGCCAACGCGAGGCGTACACGGGACCGTACTCCGGGAACGGGGAGAACTCGCCCCAGCCGGCCGGGCCGTGCAACAGCACGCCACTGCGCTCGTCCGTCCGCCGGAAGCGCATCCGCATGGGCACCCGGAACGGCACCAGGCGGTCGACCTCCGTGCCGACCATCGTCACGCCCCGACGCCTCGTAGGCCCAACCCCACGACGAGCAGCAGCGCGAGCACCAACTGGAGGCGCGCGGTCAGTCCCAGGGCCGCGATGAGGGCGGGCCCCTGCGCCGTCCGCACGACGCGGAGCGCGGGCAGGGCCAGCGGCGCGGCGAGGAGCCCGACGAGCGGCCACGGCGAGCCGGCCACGACCGCCAGGACCGGGACGGAGGCCATCGCGCCCCCGAGCATCAGCCCGTACAGGCGCCGGGTGCCGACCTCCCCGAGTCGCACCGCCAACGTGACCTTGCCGACGGCGGTGTCCGTGCCGATGTCCCGCAGGTTGTTCACCACCAGCAGCGCCGTGGCCAGAAGGCCCATCGGCAACGATGCGACCAGGGCCAGCGTGGTGAGGTGCTCGTCCTGCACGTACGCGGACCCCGCGGTCGCCACGACGCCGAAGAACACGAAGACGAAGACCTCGCCGAGGCCGGCCGAGGCGTACGGCTTCGGCCCACCCGAGTAACCGACCGCGGCGAGCAGGGCGGCCGCCCCCACCAGCAACAGTTCCCAGCCGGCCATCGCCGCGAGCCCGAGCCCGGCGACGGCGGCGACGCCCAGTGCCGCAGCCATCCCGCGCTTCATCTGCGACGGGGTGACGATGCCCGACGCGACCAGTCGGCGGGGGCCGACACGGTCCTCGGTGTCGACGCCACGGACGCCGTCGAAGTAGTCGTTGGCGAAGTTCACGGCGATCTGCAGTGCGAGTGCCACGGCCAGTGCCAGCCCCAGGCGACCCCACAGGACCTGCGCCCCGCCGTCCTCGGGCGCGACGAGGGCTGCGGCGGCGGTGCCCACGAGCACGGGGGCGACCGAGGCCGGCAGGGTCCGCGGGCGCGACGCCTCCCACCAGGTGGCGAGGCCCGGACGTGTGGTCAGGGTTTCCATGCAGGCAAGATACGCGCAACGCGCTCACACCCCCGACCCGAAAGCGACTGGTGCCCGCCCTCGTCGCCGTCCGCCTGCCGGACCCCCACGCGATGATCGCGGCGATCGACCGCGTCCACGCCGACGGTGACGCCGTCCTGCCCCTCGACCCGTCCGCCCCAGATGACGTCGTCGCCGACCTCGTCCGCCGCTTCCGCCCCAGCGGACTCGTGCACACGCGCCCCGACGGTCGGACCCGGATCTCGCGGCTGCCCGACGGCATCGCCGTGCCAGCCGGCACGGCGCTGGTCGTGGCGACGTCCGGTTCGTCCGGGCCACCGCGCGGCATCGTGCTCTCGACGGCGGCGCTCGACCACGGCGTCACCGCCAGCCTTGATCGGCTCGGCGCCACGCCGGGCCAGCGCTGGACGCTGAGCCTCCCACTGCACCACGTCGCGGGCCTGCTCGTCGTGCTGCGTGCCCGTCGCCTCGGCCACGAGCCCGTGGTCACATCGGCCGGCGACCTGCCGGGCGACCACGGCGACTGGTGGGCGCTGGTCCCGACGATGCTGCGCCGCCTGCTCGACGACGGCGCACCACTGGACGGTCGCGCAATCCTGCTCGGTGGCGCTGCGGCGCCGCCCGACCTGCTGGACGACGCTCGCCGCGCCGGGGCGCACGTCGTCACGACCTACGGGATGACCGAGACCTGCGGTGGCTGCGTCTACGACGGCGTCCCCCTCGACGGCGTCGACGTCCGGACCGCAGCCGACGGCCGCATCGGCCTCCGAGGTCCTGTGGTCGCAACGGGTGAACGCGGTCCGGACGGCACGGTCGCGCCGGTCGTCGACGACGACGGGTGGCTGTGGACCAACGACCTCGGGGAGGTCGCCGACGGCAGGCTGACCGTGATCGGTCGTGCCGACGACGTGATCGTGACCGGAGGCGAGAACGTGGCGGCCGAAGCCGTGGCGAACCTCCTCCGAGACCTTCCGGGGGTGGACGATGCCGCCGTCATCGGCATCGACGACCGTGAGTGGGGCCAACGCGTGGTTGCGCTGCTCGTCGTCACGGGCGCCGCGCCGGACCTCGCCGAGGTGCGGGCCCACGTGGCTGCGGCACTGGGCGCGCCGTCTGCACCTCGACAGCTGGTGGTGGTGCCGTCCATTCCGCGGACGTCCCTGGGCAAGGTCGCGCGCGACCGGGCACGTGCACTCGTCCCGGACTGACGCGCCCGGCCACGTCCTGATCCGGACCACGCCAGGGGCCCGTCGGCTCCGAACCCCTCGCACACCATCCTTGCGACCGCGTTCCGGAGCCACCATGCGCAGCACGTCGACGTTCTCCCACGTCGCCGGCGGCGTGCTCGTCGTGCACGGCACCCTCGGCTTCGCCATCACGGGACTGGCGACGGTCCCGGAGGCACAGGATCGCCTGCTCGGCATCGGGATCAGCCCGCTCGTCAACGCCATCCACGTCGGGATCGGACTCGCGCTCATCACCGCGGCGGCACTCAGCCCGGCCTCGGGGCGCACCGCGACGCTGGTCGCCGCCGTCGCCCTGGGCACCCTCGGCTTGTTGGGCCTTGCCGGATCCGCGTCGAACGGTGCACTCACTGGGACGGACGGGACGACGACCGCCGGACACCTCGTCCTCGCCGCGTGGGCGACCGTCACCACCATCCGGGCCGCCGGCCAACGGTGCGACCCCTCCGAGGGTCGGGCGACGACGAAGGCTGTGCAACGATGAACGACATGGCTCGAAACCCTCGCCGGTCCAACGTCCGTCCGCTCCCGGGCGCGCAACAGCCTGCCCACGCGTGGAGCGAGGACGAACTGCTCGTCGCCGTGAGTCGAGGTGACGAAGCCGCGTTCTCGCTCCTGTACGACCGCTTGGCCGGCCTCGTCTACGGCGTCGTGCGCAAGGTCGTCCGCGACCCGGCGCAGTCCGAGGAAGTGGCCCAGGAGGTCTTCGTGGAGGCGTGGCGCACCGCCGCACGCTTCGACCCCGAGCGGGGTGGTGCACGGACCTGGCTGCTGACGATGGCCCACCGCCGTGCGATCGACCGCGTGCGGTCCGAGCAGGCCTCGCGGGACCGCACCGAGCGCGTGGGCCACCGCGACCAGTCCCGCGCCTTCGACGAGGTCAGCGAGGCCGTCGAGATCCGCTTCGAGCACCAGCAGGTGCGTGCGGCACT
>JBFJMP010000164.1:0-6092 GCA_041633895.1 Nitriliruptoraceae bacterium | reverse complement strand
CGTGCAGTTCCGCACGACCGGCGTGGCCGACGACCTCGACGTGACCTTCGTCGACGTCCCCGGCGACCTGTCGTGGACGCCGGACGCCCCGGCCGCCGGCGCCGCCGCACAGGCCGCGACCCAGGTGCCCGCGATCCGTCCACGCGCGTCGTGGGGCGCGGACGAGTCCCTGCGCGACGGGCGCATCGACTACGCCGACGAACTGCGCTTCTCGATCATCCACCACGAGGGTGGCGCACCGCGCTGGAGCCAGGCCGACATCGAGGGAGGTTGCGTCGAGGCCGATGACGCCATCCGCGCGATCTACGCCTACCACACGCAGTACAAGGGCTACTGGGACATCGCCTACAACTTCGTGGTCGACCCGTGTGGTGGCGTCTGGGAGGGCCGCTACGGCGGCATGACCGATGAGGTGATGGGCGCCCACGCCGCTGGCTTCAACGAGGCCTCGGTCGGCGTGCTCGCCCTCGGGACGTTCACCGACAGCAGCACCGACCCCGTGACCGACGAGCTCGTGAACGGGATCGAACGCCTGCTCGCGTGGCGCTTCGACGTCGAGCACGTCGACCCCGACGGGACGACGCTCGAGGTCTCGGGCTGCAGCCCGGGGGAGTGCTCGTCGCGCTACCCCGAGGACACCGAGGTCGAGGTCCCGATCCTCTCGGCCCACCAGGTGACCAACTCGACCTCGTGCCCGGGCAACGTCCTGATGGCGCGCCTGTTCGACGGCACGGCCCAGCACGCCCACCCGACCGACGAGTACGTCGACGGGGTCGCGGGGCGCGGGCTGCCGAAGGCGTTCGGGGGGCTGCCCGACACGTGGGAACCCACCGAGGACGCCGTCGTGCCGACGTGGGAGGTCGACTTCACCGAGGCGCTCGACTGGAGCCTGCGCATCACCGACGAGGACGGGGCGCTGGTGCGAGCCACCGGGGGCACCGGCGAGTCCAGCATGGCGCGCACCTGGGACCTGCGTGACGATGCCGGCCACCTCGTTGACGGCGGGACCTACCAGGCGGTCGTCTCCGGCACCGGCGCGGACGGGGACATCCGCCCGATCACCACCTCGCTGGTCATCGCCCCGGCCGTGCGTCGCGAACGGGGCGACACCCGCGTCGAGACCGCCGTTGCGCTGTCGTCGTGGGCGTTCGAGGCTGCCGACACCGTGGTGTTGGCCTCCGCAGCCGCCTATCCCGACGCCCTGGTCGCCAGCCCGCTTGCCGGCGTCAGCGACGGGCCGGTCCTGCTGACCCGGCGCGACGAGGCACCGCAGGTGGTGCTGGACGAACTGGAGCGCCTCGGGACGTCGCGGGTGCTCGTCGTCGGCGGCGAGGCCGTCGTCGCCAGGGACGTGCTCGACGAACTGGTCGAGGAGGGCATGCAGGTCGAACGCCTGGCGGGGTCCGACCGCTACGAGACCGCAGGCATCGTGGCGAGCCGGATCGCTGACGTCGCCGAGGTGACCGAGCTGCTCGTCGCACTCGGCAACCATGAGGACCCGGCTCGCGCCTTCCCGGACGCGTTGTCCGCCGGGGCGTTCGGTGCCGACCAGACCGCACCCGTCCTGCTGTCGCGGTCGAGCGCCCTGCCGTCGGCCGCAGCCAGTGCCCTGGACCTCGTCGCACCCGCCGACGTCCGCCTGTTCGGCGGGACCGGGGCGCTGACCGACGTCATCGAGGACGAGGTGCGCGCGGTCGTCCCGGACGCCGCGGTCAACCGCTTCGCCGGTGCGGACCGCTACGCCACGTCGCGCCTGGCCGCCGAGGCGATCCTGGCCCGTCGCGGCGTGACGCAACCCGCCCCCGACCCGGCGGACGACGCGAGCCCGGATGCGACCACCGACCCGTCTGCGGATCCGAGCGCGACCGAGTCGCCGAGCGCCGAGCCGAGCCCGTCCGACTCCGCTGACCCCGCCGACGCCCCGCGCGTCGACCTCGTGTTCGCGTCGGGCGTGAACTGGCCCGATGCCCTCGGCGCCGGCGCCGCTGCCGCCGCACAGGGTGCCGTGTTCCTGCTGACGCATCCCGAGGACATCGAACGGTCCGAGGCCGTCCTCGCGTTCCTCGACGACTGGCGCGCGGCCATCGGCGCGGCGACGGTCGCCGGGGGCCCCGCTGCCATCGCCGCCACCATCGTCGACCGGCTGGCCGAGTACGCGACCTCGGGTGGCGTGTCGGGCGTGGACCCGATCGCGTGGCCCGCTGACCCGCGCGCAGCCGCAGCCGATGACGCCTTCGACGATCCGAGCGCCGAACCCAGCACCTCACCCGAGCCAACCCCCTCGTCGTCGCCGTCCGGCTCCGAGGACCCCAAGGACGACGGCAAGGGTTGACGGTCAGAGGGGCTCGAGGCGCGCGCTGAAGTGGCGCAGCCACGCCGGCTGTTCGACCACCCGGTACCCCCGCAGTGAGGCGGCCCGTTCGGCCACGGCGGCGATGACCTCGCCCACGTAGTCCACGTGTGACTGCGTGTAGGTGCGCCGCGGCAGGGCGAGCCGGACCAGTTCGTGTGGCGCTGGGGTGTCGGGTCCGCCGTCGGGGTCGGGGCGCCCGAACATCAGCGTGCCGATCTCGACCCCGCGAACGCCACCTTCGAGGTAGAGCTCGCAGGCCAGCGACTGGGCCGGAAGCTCCGCGGGCGGGATGTGGGGGAGCAGCGCCCCGGCGTCGAGGTAGACCGCGTGGCCGCCCGGCGGTCGCACCGTCGGAACCCCGGCCGCCCAGGCCTTCTCGGCCAGGTACTCCGCCGTGCGGACGCGGTAGCGCAGGTAGTCGGGGTCGGTCACCTCGACGAGCCCGACCGCCAGGGCATCGAGGTCACGTCCGGCCAGGCCGCCGTACGTCGGGAAGCCCTCGGTCAGGATGAGGGTGTCCCGGCAGCGGGCCGCCAGGGCGTCGTCGTTCATCGCCAGCAACCCGCCGATGTTCGCCAGGCCGTCCTTCTTGAGCGAGATCGTGCAGCCGTCGGCGATGCGGAACGCCTCGCGGGCGATGTCGCGCGGGCTGACGTCGGCGTAGCCCTCCTCGCGTTCGTGGACGAACCACGCGTTCTCGGCGAAGCGGCAGGCGTCGAGGAACATCGGGGTGTCGTACTCGTCGCAGACCGCCCGCACGGCGCGGAGGTTGGCCATCGACACGGGCTGACCGCCACCGGAGTTGTTGGTGATCGTGACCATGACCACCGGGATGCGGTCGCGACCCACCTCCTCGAACGTCGCACGCAGGGCATCGATGTCGATGTTGCCCTTGAACGGCGCATCGAGTGCGAGGTCCTGGCCCTCGACGCAGACGATGTCGCGCGCCTCGGCGCCCTGGAACTCGACGTTGGCGCGGGTCGTGTCGAAGTGGGTGTTGTTCGGGATCACGTCGCCGTCGCTGGCGATCTCGCCGAACAGGATCCGTTCGGCCGCCCGACCCTGGTGCGTGGGGATCACGTGTGTGTATCCGGTGAGGTCCTCCACGACGTCGCGGAAGCGCTGGAACGAGCGCGCGCCGGCATAGCTCTCGTCGCCCCGCATCATCGCCGCCCACTGCTCGGACGACATCGCGCCAGTGCCCGAGTCGGTCAGCAAATCGATGATCACGTCGTCCGCGGCGAGGCCGAAGAGGTTCCAGCCCACCTCGGCGAGGCGCTGTTCCCGCTCCTCGCGGGTGGTGAACCGGATCGGTTCGACGGACTTGATCCGGAAGGGCTCGATGATCGTCCCGTACTGCATGGTCAGCCTTCCATGGCGTCGAGCAGGGTCTGGATCGCGTCACGCACGGCCTGTCCGACCGCGCCGAGCCCGCCGTACACCTGCACGTTCCACGGCTCGGTCGCGACCAGGTGGTCGCGCGTCGCCACGGGCAGGGTGTCGGGGTGGGTCAGGATCAGTGCACCGCCGCGTACGGCCGTGTGGACACCGCCGGACAGGGCGTCCGGGAAGTTCTGGCCGGACGCCATGCCGACGAACGTCGCCCCGGGGACCAGCGCCTGGGCGGTGGTCGTGGCGGTCGCGTAGCGGTTCGCGCCGACCAGCGGTGTCGCCGTGGGCAGGGCCCGCGCCGCCTGGCCGCCGACGGCCCACGTGGTTGCTGCCGGACGCGCGGCGAGGGCGTCGGCCGTGACGGCCGGCATCACGTCGTCCGCGGTGAGCAGCACCGCCCCGTCCACGCTGGCTGCGGCAGCACCGGCAGCGAGCGCGTCGGGGAAGTTCTGACCGGTCGCGACGAGGACGTGGTCCACGTCACCGAGTTCGTCGGCGACGGCGACCGCGGTCTCGTGGCGGTTCAGGCCGAACAGGCGCACGACATCGAAGCCGAGCGCGTCGATCGCGTCCGCGACCGCCGGGTCCACGGCGGCCGTCCCGCCGAGCACGTAGACGGTCATGCCCGGTTCGAGGATGCGCTGGAGTTCGGTGGCGACCATCGGGTGCAGTTCGCCCGGCTCGGTCAGCAGCATCGGGGCGCGACGGTCGACGGCCAGGGGTGTGCCGACGAGGGCATCGGGGAACGAACGCGCGGACGCGACCACGGCAGCGCCTGCGGTCCGACCGACGCCGCCAGCGTCGTCCCACGTGTCGAACGAGGCCAGCACGCCGGTCTCGACGCGGTCCGCGCCGGCCAACGTCTGCACCGACCGGCGGTCGTCGTCGAGGATCGTGATCGTGGCGTCGTCGCCAACCAGCAGCCCGGACGGTTCCGTGGCGCGGATGACGAGGTCCTCGTCGACTTCGCGGAGCGTGTCGGTGGCGATGACGACGGGGACCGTGATCTCGGTCTCGCCGGGCGCGAAGACGATCGGCACGGACGGCATCAACGCGTCCTCGGGGACCACCGCGTCACTGTCGGGCAGGGGGGCCAGCAGCACCGACTCGCCGCCACCGGCCGGCATGTCCAGCGACAGGGTGACGTCGGCGGTCCCGTCGGCCTCGTCGACGACCATGCCGGTGAGGGTCACGGTGGGGATCGTCCAGTTCAGCTGGATGTTCCCGACCAGGCCGTCCCACCCACGGACGTTCACGCGATAGGTCGTGCCCTCGGTGACGTGGGCGACGACGCGCGACGTCGTGGTGCCGGCATCGTCGTCGTTGGCGGCGACCTCGACGAGGTTGGCGATGCTGGTGCCGCGGTACACGCTGAGGGTGGTGTCGAAGTCGGAGCCTGCGGTGTCGAACACGACGACGCCGTCTGCCGGTGCCGTCCACGTCCACCACACCGACCGGCGTGTCGTGCGGTCGTCGGGCTCGGTGGCCGGCGTGATCCCGGCCTGGGGTTCGCCAGGCTGGTCGGTGGCGTGGAGGTTGGTGCCGGTGGTCGTCCCGGGCATCGGGATGTCCGTCAGGTCGATGGCGTCCGCGAGATGGTCGTTCACCGGACCGGTGGCGGGGGCGGTGAGTTGCGCCGTCATGACATCGGTGCAGTCCGAGGTCACGTCGACGGTCACGCCGCTCGGGGCGCGATGCCAGTTGGAGGCCGGCACCGTCGAGGCGTCGAACAGGGTGCTCCCGCCGGCGCCGTCGAAGAAGGGGGAGTTGTAGGCGTTGATCGCGTTCGACCCACCCTCGTTGCCGCCCTCGAGGTCGACCAGGCGGCGGTCGTCGTTGGCGTTGCTGAGGAACGCCTCGTCGACGTGCCAGATCAGGATCCCGCAGCCCGGCAGGTACGTGTCCCAGTTCACCTGCTGGCGGTTCTCGACGAGGAAGTACTCGCCCGCGGCGTACGTGCTGAAGGTCCAGTCGGGCCCGTCGGTGTTCGTGCCGAGCACGTAGGCACGACCGTTGGGCTTCGAGGTGGTGCGCACGTTGGCCGAGGTCGTACCCAGCACCGGCGTGGGGGTGATCCAGCGCTGCTGCCAGCGACTCCAGGCCGACAGGCCCGACGGCGTGGACCCATCGTTCGGGACACCGGTGGAGGCCCCGAGCCAGGTCCCGCCGCTCATCAGGCCCCACGCGCCGATGCCGAAGCTGGACTGGTCGGTGTCGTAGAGGTCGGGCAGCGAGATGTCGTGGCCGAACTCATGGGCCATGATCCCGATCGTGGCGGCATGGCCCGGGTCGGCGACGGTGCCCTGGTCGCAGTGCCACTCGCCGAAGGTCATGTAGCCGCCGTCGG
>JBFJMP010000163.1:0-6120 GCA_041633895.1 Nitriliruptoraceae bacterium | reverse complement strand
TAGCGGACGAGGTAGCCGGCCTCGACGAGCGTGGCGAGCAGCGCGTGTGCCGTCGCCTTGTTCAGGTCGAGGTCGCGGGCGAGCTCGGACAGCGTGAACTGTTCGCGCGGGCGGGCGGCGAGATGGTTGAGGATCGCGACGGTGCGATCGACGGCAGGTGAGCGGCGCGCCATCAGGCCAGCCGTTCGCGCAACGCGGCCACGCCGGGCAGGTCCGCCGCGTCGGGGGCGAGCGCCACCAGCGAGAGCAGGGCGTTGGGATCCAGCCCGTCCGTCTCCACGATCACCTCGGCAAGTGCCACCTGGCGCTCGGGGGGCACGCGCCCCATCGTGTGGACCAGCGGCTCCCACAGGTCGGGATCCAGGGCCGCCACCATGGCCAGGCGCGCGACGAGTTCGGGTGTCAGCAGGTCGTCGAGGCCGGCCAGCACCTCCAGCCGCTCGTCGTCGAGCAGCGCGACCAGCGGCAACACCACCGGCCACAGGTCCTCGGCGTCGGCCGCGGCCACCACGTCCCGCAGGACGTCGGGGCGGGCCATCGCGTCGACGTTGATGGCGCGACGACGGTTGTCCGGTGACAGGTGGCTCATGAGTGCCAACGCGGTCAGCAACTGGTCGCGCTCGAGGGCTGTGGCCACCAACAGGTCCAGGCGGTCGTCGTCGAGCAGGCCGATGAGGTCGTCGAGGCGGTGGTGCGCCTCGATCGCGAACGCGATCCCGACCAGGGCCGGCCCCGTCGTGACCTCCGCCGCCATCGCCGCGAGCACCGAGTGGTTCACGACGTCGACGAACTTGCCCAGCGTCACGTACTCCTTGCGCCGCAGCAGTTCGAGGCCGACCGCCACGACGCGGTCGTCCGGCAGGCCGCGAACCGTGTCGGCCACCCGTGACGGGTCAAGGGACAGGCACACGTCGGCGAGGAAGCCGGTCGACAGGTGCCTCGCGAGCCTGATCGAGCGGTCCGGCGCCATCTCGGCAGCGATGCGGCTGGACAGGTACGGGCCGATGAGCGTCTCGGACAGCTTGGCCGTCAGCGCGACGGGAAGCAGGACGCTGGCCTGGGCGGCGCGCTGGAAGGCCTGGTGGTGCTCGTCGTGCAGGGCGTTGGACACGAGGTGACGCAGGCGCCGCAGCCCGTCGGTGCCGACGTCGTGCAGTCCGGCGAGGTCGGCCGGGTCGACCTCAAGCTCACGGGCGAGGCGTTCGAGTTCGGCGTGGGAGTCCAACGACATCTACGAACCCACCAGCAGCTTGCGCACGCGCCCGCGGACGGGGCGTGGCACCAGCCGGATCGTGCCCTCGAAGGCCTCCCCCAGTGCGTGCTCCTGGCGGTCGCGTGCCGCCTCGTAGGCGGAGCGGACGGTGTCGACGGTCGCCGGGTCGACATCTTCGAGCACGTCGAGGACGTCAGGTTGGACACGCAGGGTCGCCGCAAGGCGCTGGATCGCGTCCGTCACGCCGCGCCGTCGAGTGCGGCCCGCACGGCCGCGCCGATCACGTCTGCCATCGCCTGATGCCCTCCGTCGTCCGGGTGGATGCCGTCCCCGAGCTGGTCGGGGGCGAGCATTGCGCCCCCGCGCACGAGGTGCAAGCGTCCGTCACCGGCGTCGATGCGGGCCTGGGTGACGTCCTCCATCGCGACACGCAGGTCCTGCAGCGTGGCGCCGAGGCGGTTGGCGGTCGCCTCGGCGTCGGGGCGCACCACCGGGGAGGCGACGACGATGGGCGTGTCGGGGTGGTCCTGGCGCAGCACCTCGAGGAAGGCGTCGGTGTTCGCAGCCATCTGCGCCACGGAGTGGGGTGTGCGGGTCCAGCAGTTCGTGCCGTGGCACACGGTGAGCACATCGGCGTCGAGCTTCGCGATCTGTTCGGCGCTGGCGGTCTCGCCGCGGGCCGCCCCGGCATAGCCGAGGTTGACGTGGTCCAGGCCCTGCGCCCGCCCGGCGACGGCCGGCCATGCCAGCCCGGGTTCCGTCGCGATCCAGCCCTCGGCGACCGAGTCGCCGTACACGACCCAGCGCGGCTGTGCGGGCGCCGGGGCGATGTCGCCGCCCACGCCGCGGACCTCCAGCACCCACGGGACCATGCCCTCGGGCAGGTGGATGATGGTCGGGGTGTCGCCGTGGAGGGGCAGGCGCACCGTCCCCTCGCCGAGGACCGCCGGTTCGGATGCGACCCTGCCCGCGGCCGTCCACGCCGTGAACGTGACGCCGGCTCCGTCACCGCGATAGCCGGTCTGGTCGGTCGTCGTCCGGTAGTCGATCTCGACCTCGGTCGCGTCGCCGACGACCTCGAGTCGAGCACCGACGGGGATCGACGCCATCTGCCACGTGTCCCCCGGGATCCGCATGCGATCGATCGGGTTGGCGCGCGGGTACGGGGCCTTCGAGGTACCCGGCCAGACCACTCCGCGCAGGAACGGCTCGGGCTGCTCCGGACGACGCCCACGGCGGGCGTCGCCTTCGGGAACCAGCAGGTGCGGCGAGGATTCGCTGCCCACGGTCAGTCCCCCAGCGGGTACGGGAACTTCGCCCCGACGCCGCCGTCGATGGACAGCACCTGTCCGTTGACGTACGCCGACAGGTCCGACACGAGGAACAACAGGGACGCCGCGATGTCGCGCGTCTCGGCGACCCGACCGAGCGGGGTGTTCTTCGCGTTGCGCGCGCGCCCCTCCTCGCCCAGCATGGCCCCGATGCGCGGCGTCCAGACCACACCCGGTGCGACCCCGTTGGCGCGAATGCCCAGCGGACCGAACTCGACGGCGAGCGTGCGCACCAGCGACATCAGGCCGGCCTTCGCCGCCCCGTACGCCGCGTGGTACGGGGCCGAGGTGATCCCCGACGCCGAGGCCACGAAGGCGAACACGCCCCGCTGCCCGTTGTCGTCGCGCCGCTCCTGGTCCTTCATGATCGCGCCGCCGACCTGCGCGAGCAGGTAGGCATGCCGCAGCACCATGTCGAACGTCCAGTTCCAGTCGTCGTCGGACGTCTGCAGCAGCGGCACGTACTTCGCCATGCCGACGATGTCGACCACGGCGTCGATGCGACCGAACTCGTCGGTCGCCGTGGCGAGCGCGGAGGCGATGTCGTCACGATCACGCACGTCGGCGGTCGCGGGGATCCCGTCGACCTCCTTGGCCACGTGCTCGGCTGCCGCCGTGTCGTAGTCGATGCAGAGCACGCGCGCCCCGTTCTGGTGCAGCGCGTGCGTGACCTGCCGACCGATGCCCTGGCCGGCCCCGGCCACGACGACGCCACGGCCCGCGAGGGACAGCATCCCCGCGTAGTCCGCGACCTCCGTCGTGTCGAGGTGGCGTTCCTGGGCGACGCCCGCGTCCTTGTCGAACGCGGGCGCGCCGGTGGCCTCCTGGTCCGCCACTCAGGCGTCCTGCAGGGCCGGGTTGTTCGCCGGGTTGGGCACGTAGTCCGCGATCTCCGGCATCACGTGGTCGTGCAGCAACTGCATCGAGTGCGTGATCTTGTCGTGGGGGATGAACCCGAACTGCTTGTAACAGAGCAGCTGGTCGACGCCGCAGTCGGCGTACTTCTTCATCTTCTCCGTCACGACGTCCGGCGTGCCGAGCATGATCATGTCGTAGTTGTTGAAGATCTTCGGGTCGAGGTCGCCGTCGGCGAAGCGCGACAGGAGCGGGAAGAGCTTGTCCTGCTGCTCCTGGGGCATGTGGGACAGTTCCCACTCGAGCGTGAACTCGGCGATGTTCTTGTACCACCACCACACGGACTCCCACGCGCGGTTCGCCTCGAGGTCAGCCTCGGAGTCGACCACGTGGACCAGCGTGTAGCAGGCGCAGCGCTGGTTGTGGACGGCGGTCTTCGGCACCGCGCCCTTGGCCGCTTCCTTGTACGCGTGGATCAGGCCGGCCATCTGCTTGAGCGGCTGCATGATCGAGAAGCTGAGGAGGCCGAAGCCGTTGCGCCCCGCGTCCTCGGACGAACCGAGCGATGTGGCGGCCTGCCACGGCTGCGGGTGCGGCTCCTGGACCGGCTTCGGCGTGACCATCCGGCGCGGCATCTCGAAGGTGTCGGACTTGTACTCGAAGTACTCGTTGGTCCACATCCCCGAGACGATCTCGGCCGCCTCGACGAGCTGGGCCTTCGAGGTGTCGGCCTCGACGCCGAACGCGAGCTGCTCCATCGGCGTCGAACGACCCAGGCCCCACTCCACGCGACCACCCGACAGGACGTCGATCGTGGCGACCTTCTCGGCGATGCGGGCGGGGTGGGTGAAGTTGAACGGGGCGAGCGTGACACCGAAGCCGAGCTTGATGTTCTCGGTCAGCTGCGACAGCGCACCGTGCACGGCCTCGGGCGTCGGGCAGTGCGACCGGCCCTCCCGGAAGTGGTGCTCCACGAGCCACACGGTGTTGAAGCCGAGCTTGTCGCCCAGGACGATCTGTTCGATCGCCTCCTTGTAGGCCTCCTGCTCAGCCTTCTTCTGGCCCTCGGGGAACTCGCCCGGCCAGGGGCGCGGCACGTCGATCTCGTAGAACAGGTCCAGCTTCATGGGTCCCTCGTTGTCGTAGCCGGGTCTCACAGGAGGTGGCGCTCGACCGAACTGCCGCGTTGTGTTTGCAGTCTCAAACGCTCGGTCGATACTGCGAAAACGGTAGAACGACCCGGAGGGGGTGTCAAGCAGCGGCGACACATTTCTGACGAGGCGTCAGATGACACCTCGTCGGTGGGCGCTGTTCGCCCCGCCCCGGTGCGTCAGGCGGACGGCTTGCGGCCGGTCAGGACCCAGTGGACGATCCCGACCATCGCCTCGCGGACACCCGGCAGGCCCGCGCCCCAGTTGGCCAGGCCCTGCTGGTGCTCGGCGACGTGCGCGAGCATCGACACGAGTACCGCGGCGCTGGCAGCCGGGTCGTAGTCCGTGCGATCCAGTTCCTTGGCGGCGTCACGCAGCGCTTCGGACACGGGTCCGAGCAGCGCGTTGCGAGCCGTCCGGAAACGCTGGTCCCCCTCGGCGATCGCGAGGTCGATGACGCGCAGGACGGAGGCGTGGGAGGTCCAGAACTCGAGGAAGGCGTCGACGAGCGCCTCGGCCGAGGCCACGGCGGCGCGCCCCGTCCAGGTGGCGTCGCGGACGGCCTGCGTGAGCACGATGCCGTCCTCGGCCATCCGGGCGCCGAGCACCAGGATCGCCGCCTCGACGTCGGAGAAGTACTGGTAGAACGTGGCAGGTGACGTGCCCACGGACCGGGCGATGTCCACCACGGACAGGTCGCGGTACGACGTGGTCTCCAGCATCTCGGCCGTGGCGTCCAGCAGGCGGTCCCGCGTCTGGCGGCCGCGCCGCCCGGGGATGCGCCCGTCGGCCGCCCGCAGGCCAGCCTCGGTTTCGGTCATCTCGGTCTCAGGTTCGCTCATGGTGCCTGCACCGTAGCGGGAGCGGGTCGCCGGTCGGGACGTTCCCTGACGCTGCGTCAGGTCCAGGCGGCGAGCAGCGCATCGGTGGTCGTGATCGTGGCCAGGAGCGCCAGCGTGTTGTCGATCACCGCGTCCGCGTAGTCCTGCGGGACACCGGCCACCGCGTCGCGCGGCAGGATGACGTGGTAGCCGAGGTTCACGGCGTCCATCACCAGGTTCGTGACCGCCACGTTCACGGACACCCCTACGACGACCACGGTCGCTGCCCCGACGTTGCGGAGCAACGCGTCGAGGTCGGTTCCGGCCATCGGTCCCAGGCCGTGCAGGCGACTCGAGACGAGATCGCGATCGTCGCCCCCCAGTTCATCCACCAGTCCCCCGGCGAGCGTGTCGGCCCCGAGCACCACCGGCGCCCTGGCCGCGGCGCCGAACAACCGCGCGTTCGTGCTGGCGCCCCGACCGTCGGCGCGCCGATGCGCCAGGGCATGGATGACCTGGGCCCCCGCGGCACGCGCCCCGTCCACGACCCGGACGACGTTCGGCAGCATCCCGTCGCGGGCGACGGCCGCGAGTTCCGGGAAGATCGCATCCTCGCCGAGTACGCCCCGTTGGCACTCCGAGGTGACCACGGCGGTGGTTGCGGGGTCCACGAGGTCGGCGAGGCGGGGTGCCGGCACGGTCAGGCCGACGTGTTCAGCAGGCCGCGCCCCGGCGTGAGCGGCAGGTCC
>JBFJMP010000162.1:0-6122 GCA_041633895.1 Nitriliruptoraceae bacterium | reverse complement strand
CGGCGAGCCGCGCCACCACGTCGAGGTCGAGGCGCACGATGGCCGCCATCGCCCCCGGGTTCGCACGACACGCGGCGCCCATGGTCCGGCCGCGCTCGGCCACGAGGTCGGCACCGGCATCGCGTGACACGACCCCGGCCGCGACGGCTGCGGTGACCTCCCCCAGCGAATGGCCCGCGACGAGGTCCGGTTGGACACCGGCGTCGCGCAGGGCGTCGTGGGCGGCCAACGAGGCGGCGTGGATCGCCGGCTGGGCCAGCGCGGTCGAGGCACCACAGGCATCCGCGTCGTCCGCAAGCGTTGCGAGGTCGAGGCCGCTGCGCCGACCCACCTGGCCGAACACCTCGAACGAGGCCGTTCCGGCCCAGTCAGTGGCCATGCCGGGGCGCTGGGCGCCCTGACCCGGATACACGAAGGCGATGCGCATCACGGTCGTCCTGTTCCGGTCGGTGTCTGTGTGAGAACTTGACATTGACGTCAACTTCAGTCGCACACAACCACAGGCTGACGGACGAGTCAAGTAGGCGAACGTCCGACGCACCGCGGGGCGGCCGCTGCATCCGGGCACAACACAGCGAGGCCGGGACGCGCGCCGCAGTGCGGCAACGCGTCCCGGCCCCGTGCCGGTCCGGTCAGATCAGGGGATCAGCCGAGTTCGACGGCGCGAGCGTCAATGGCGCCGATCGTCGTCGACAGGCCGTCGAGCACCTCGCGCGACACGGCGTCGTCGAGTGCCAGGGCCATCACGGCGGTGCCGCCGGCGGCATGGCGACCGACCTGCGCCGACGCGATGTTCACGCCGGCCTCGCCGAAGCCCATGCCCACGGCGCCGATGACGCCGGGCTGGTCCTCGTAGCGGAAGAAGGCCATGTGGGCCGACGGGTCCACGTCGATCGCCGAGCCCCACACCTCGACGAGGCGCTCGCGGTCACCGGGCTGGAACACCGTGCCGGCGACGGACAGGGCCTCACCGTCGCGCCCGACACCGCTGACCCGGACCAGGGACACGTAGTCCGCCGACGTCGCCTCGCTGATCTCGCGGATGCTGAAGCCGCGCTCCTCGGCGAGCAGCGGGGCGTTGACGAACGTGACGGGCTCGTGGCACACGGCCGCGAGCATGCCGCGCAGCACCGACAACGCCAGCACGCGGCAGTCGGCCTCGGCGATCGCGCCGTGGAACTCGATCGTGACGTCGCCCGACGTGCCCTCGTCGGACAGGCTGGTGAAGAGGCGGCCGAGCTTCTCCCCCAGCGGCAGGAAGGGCCGGATCGCGTCGGGCACCTGCCCGCCCTGCACGTTGACGGCCGTCGGCACGAACTCTCCGGCCAACGCGAGGTTGACGGCCTCGGCGACCTGCGTCCCGGCCTTGGTCTGGGCCTCCTCGGTCGAGGCACCCAGGTGCGGGGTCACGATGACGTTGGGCAGGCCGAACAGCGGCGACTCGGTGGTGGGCTCGCTGTCGAACACGTCCAGCGCCGCCCCGGCGATGTCGCCCGCCTGCAGGCCGGCGGCCAGCGCGGCCTCGTCGACGATGCCGCCGCGCGCGACGTTGACCACGCGGGCCGACGGCTTCATGCGCTTCAGGGCGTCGGCGTCGATGAGGCCGATCGTGTCCGGCGTGCGCGGCAGGTGGATCGTGAGGACGTCCGCGACCTCGAGCACCTCGTCGACCGTCTCGAGGAGCGTGACGCCCTGGCGGGCGGCGCGCTCGGGAGCGACGTAGGGGTCGTAGGCCACCAGCTTCATGCCGAAGGCGCTGCAGCGCTGGGCGACGAGCGTGCCGATGCGGCCGAGGCCGAGCACGCCGAGGGTCTTGCCGTAGAGCTCCATGCCCTGCCACGCCGACCGCTCCCAGCGGCCGTCGACGAGTGCGGCGTGGGCCTGCGGGATGTTCCGGGCGAGCGCGCAGATCAGGGCGACGGTGTGCTCGGCGGCCGAGATCACGTTCGACTGCGGCGCGTTGCAGACGATGACGCCGTGGCGCGTTGCCGCCTCGACGTCGACGTTGTCCAGGCCGACGCCGGCGCGGGCGATCACCTTGAGGTTGGTCGCCGCCGCGATGACGTCCGCGTCGATCGTCGTCGCCGAGCGCACGACGACGCCGTCGTAGACCCCCACGACGCCCAGCAGCTCGTCCTTGGACATGCCGGTCTTGACGTCGACGTCGTGGTGTTCGGACAGGGCGGCGACGCCGGCTTCAGCGAGCTTGTCGGCTACCAGGATGCGCACGAGAGTGCCTCGGTGGGAAGAAGGGAGGTCGGGCAGGCGATGGTACGGCCGTGGGCCGCGCGCCCCGCACTCGACCTCACGAACGGTGCAAATGTCCGGACGTTCAGTGCAGGGGCAGGCCGCTGGCCTGGTCCTCCGTGTTGACCATCTGGGGTGTGGCCCATGCGACGTAGTCCAGCATGGCGCGTTCGGCCTCCGCGGGGAAGCCCTGGGCGCGGATGGCGTCCGACATGTGGGCGGCCCAGTGCTCCGCACCCTGCCGGGTCACGGTGAAGGGCCCGTGTCGCATCCGCAGCCGCGGGTGGCCGCGATGGGACGAGTAGACGGGCCCGGCACCGAAGTACTGGGCGAGGAACTGCGCGAAGTGGGTCTTCCCCGGCTCGAGCTCGTCGGGGTAGACGGGGCGCAGCAACGGATCGGTCTCGACGCGGTCGAAGAAGTCGTCGACCAGGGCGATGAACGCGTCGACACCGCCGACCAGGTCAGCGACCGTCGGTTCCTGTTCCTCACTCATGCTTGTCCCAGCGCGCGCTCGTAGTAGGCGACGTCCAGCCAACGACCGAACTTGTTGCCGGCCTCCGTCAGTGTGCCGCGGTGCTCGAACCCGAAGCGCTCGTGGAAGGCGACGCTCCCCGGGTTCGGCAGGGCCACGACCGCGTAGGCGCGATGGAACGACTCGGCGGCGAGGCGCTCGAACAGGGCCGTGTAGAGCAGCCCGCCGATGCCGGCACCCACCTCGTCCGGCGCCACGTAGACCGAGGTCTCGACCGACCCGGCATAGGCCTCGTGTGGCCGGAAGCGCCCGGTCTCGACGTAGCCGACGACCTCGTCCTGACGCAGCGCGACGAGCATGGTGTACGGACCGCGGATGATGTTGGTCTCGTAGCGATCCAGCCACTCGACGGGCGTGCGCACGCTGGTGTTGAAGGTGATGGTGGTCTTCAGCACGTAGTGCGTGTAGATCGCGGCGATGCCCGGGAGGTGGTCGGGGGTCGCGTCGACGATGGTGATCGCGGCCACGTCAGTACAGGCCCTTGGGACGGAACAGGCGGTCGTGCACGGACAGCGCGTAACTGTCGCTCATCCCGGCCACGTAGTCGACGGCCTGCTGCATCGGGTGGTTGCCGTCCAGCGCGTAGCCGGCCGGGATCTCGTCGGGGTGCTCCGAGAAGTACTCCACGAGGTTCGTGATCAGGCGGATCGCCTTCTGGCGCTGCACCTCGGCGTCGTGGCGCAGGTAGACGTCGCTGAACATGAAGGCGCGCAGGGTGTGGAACTGCTCGAGCTGGTGGTCCGGCATCGTCAGCTCGCCGGCGGCCTCCGAGCCCTCGATCACGCCGGTGACCATCGAGTGGATCCAGTCGCGTCCGGGCTCCCCGAACGTCTGGAGCACGGCGGCCGGGATCGCGTCGCGCTGCAGCACGCCCGCGCGCATCGCGTCGAGCGCGTCGTGGGCGAGGTAGGCGATGCGGTCGGCGAAGCGGCAGACCATGCCCTCGGGCGTGGCCGGGGGCGGGTCGTTGCGCCACGACGAGCCGCGGATGCCGTCCAACGTCTCCCAGGTGAGGTTGAGCGGCTCGAGCTTGCGGACGATCCGCACCGACTGGATGGCGTGCTGCCACTCGCCCATGGGGGCGCCGAGCGTCGCCATGAACGGGCTGAGGGCCTCTTCGCCGGTGTGACCGAACGGCGAGTGGCCGAGGTCGTGGCCGAGGCAGATCGCCTCGGCGAGCGGCTCGTTCAGGCCGAGCCCGGTGGCGATGGAGCGGCCGACCTGTGCGACCTGGAGGGTGTGCGTCAGGCGCGTGACGTAGTGGTCGCCCTCGGGGTTGAGGAAGACCTGCGTCTTGTGCTTCAGGCGACGGAACGCCTTGCTGTGCAGGATCCGGTCGCGGTCGCGCTCGAAGATCGTGCGGTACGGGTCCTCGTCCTCTGCGCGCTCGCGGCCGCGGGACTCGTCCGACTTCGTGGCCGCCGGGGCGAGCAACTGGTGCTCGTCGCGGATGCGGTCCTCGCGTGTGCGGCGGCGGAACTGGGAACTCATGAGCAGGTCTTCCGGTCGTCAGGTGGTGACGGCCACTGGCGGAGTCACGACGGCCTGGCGAGGTGATGACCAGCGGCCCGTGATGATCCGGCGCCTGACGCGGGCAGAGACCGCGTCGACGATCAGCACCGTCACGATCGTCAAGAGCAGGACGGTACCTGCCTTGGGGAAGTCGCGGAATCGCAGGAGCCCGACCAACCGGTCACCGATTCCGCCGGCGCCGATGATGCCGAGCACGGCCGACGCACGGATGTTGATCTCGAAGCGATAGAGCCAGTAGGCGACGATCTCGGGCAGGACCTGCGGCAGCACGCCCCAGCGGGTGCGCTGGATCCACGTCCCGCCGACGGCGTCGAGGGCCTCGAGCGGACCGTCGTCCACCGACTCGATGACCTCGCCGGACAGCTTGCCGAGCGTGCCGATCGAGTGGATGCCGATCGCCAGGACCCCGGCGAAGGGACCGAGCCCGACGACGGGGATGAACAGGATGGCGAGCAGCAGCTCGGGGAACGCACGGATCGAGCTGAGGATGAAGCGGGCAACCGCCGACACCGGGCGGGGCGTGAGGTTGCGCGCTGCGACGAAGGCCAGCACGAACGATCCGGCCGCCCCGATCAGGGTTCCGAGCCAGGCGATGTAGAGCGAGTCGAACACCGCGTCGAGCGAGGTGGTCCAGTCGTCGAAGTCCGGCGGGACCATGTCGCTGAGGATGGCCCACAGCAGTCCCGGGGCGCGCGCGATGCGAGCCCACGACAGCTCCAGGCCCATCACCGACCACACGACCGGGACGAGCACGACCAGCAGCACGCCCCACCGCAGGACACGCGCGGACAGGGGCTCGACGGGGCGCTCGGGCATCGTTCGTTCGGTGGGCTGGGTCACACGAGCCTCCGGCGGACCACTGCGCCGACCGCCTCGAGCAGCAGGACGATCACCAGCGTGATGATGACCAGCACCATGACGCGGTCGTACTGGAAGAACTGGCGCCACCGGTTCAGGTCGTTGCCGACCCCACCGGCCCCGACCAGACCGAGCACCACGGACGCGCGGATGTTCAGTTCGAAGATGTAGAAGGCGTAGGCGACGTAACCGGGCCGAACCTGCGGCCAGACCGCGCGGCGCACCGACTGCAACCGGGTGGCGCCCGTGGCGGTGACGGCCTCGTGTGCTCGAAGGTCCACCGCGTCCACCGTCTCGCTGAACAGCTTCGCCATGATCGACAGCGAGAAGAACGACAGCGCCAGCGCCCCGGCGAACGGCCCGAAGCCGACGGCCGTCGAGAACAGGATCGCCCAGAACAGGTCCGGCATCGTGCGGAGCACGTTCATGACGAAGCGGGACACCGAGCGGATGACCGCGCCGGGTGCCGTCGGGAAGGCCGCCAGGAAGGCCAACGGGATCGCGAACGTGCAACCCACGAACGACCCCATCACGGCGATCTGGATCGTCTCGATGTAGGGCTCGACGAGGTTGTCGGCGATGCCCCAGTCAGGCGGCCAGAACTCGCGCGCGAGGTCGCTGCCGCGCGACAGGTTCGACCACAGCTCCGGCAGCGAGACGCTGGTCTGGTCGGCGGCGAACCACGTGAAGCCGAGGAGGACGAGCGCCCCGACGTAGGCCAACGGCGAACGCCGTGGCTTCGTCGGACGCTCGACCGCGCTCACTCGGTCGGCAGTTCGAGTTCGAGCACGTCGTCGGCCGTCAGCGAACGGCCGTAGATCTAGCGGAAGACGTCGTCGTCGACCTCACTGCCGGGACCGTCGAACACGACACGCCCCTCGTGCAACCCGATGATGCGCTCGGCGTACTCACGGGCGAGGTCGAGGAAGTGCAGGTTGACCAGCGTCGT
>JBFJMP010000161.1:0-6149 GCA_041633895.1 Nitriliruptoraceae bacterium | reverse complement strand
CGGGCGTGGACGTCGACGAGGACATGCTCTACGAGTGGTTCCGCTCGTACAGCAGGCCGACGGCGGCCGACCAGCCGTTCACGTTCACGCCCCAGTACGCCGCCGAGGTGCTCGGCACCGTCACCGACCCCCGCTCGGAACAGGCCAACATGCTGCGGCGCCTGAACCTGCCCGGCGACTTCGTCCTGCTCAACCGGATCCAGTGGGGCCTGAACTCGATCCTGGGCCAGCTTCGCGCGTCCAACGACTGGCGTGGAATCCGCAACGAGTACGTCGCGGACGGGGCGCCGGCCACTCCGCTGGGCGAACAGGACCACGCCTGGTTCGCCCAGCGGACCGCAGCGACCTAGATGCGCTTGACGTCGGCGTAGATGCCGTCGATCACGGTGCCGTACTTCTCGGACACCACGTGGCGCTTGACGGACTGCTTCTGGGACAGTTCGACGCCCACCTCGAAGTCCTCGGGGAGGATCCGGTAGGTGCGCACCGACTCGGCCTTGGACACCGCGTGGTTCGCGTCGTCGACCGCAGCCTGGATCTCGGCCTTGAGGGTCTCGTCGTCGATCAGGTCGGCGACCGACTTCCCACCGTGGCCGTTGGCCTCGGCCCAGACCTCGAAGGCCTCTGCGTCGATGGTGATCAGGGCCGCGATGAAGGGTTGGTTGTCTCCGACGACCATTGCCTGGCTGACCAGGTAGTGGGAACGCAGACGATCCTCGAGCACCGCCGGGGCGACGTTCTTGCCGCCCGCCGTGACGATGATCTCCTTCTTGCGTCCGGTGATCCGCAGGAACCCGTCGCTGTCGAGTTGACCGATGTCGCCGCTGTGGAACCAGCCGTCGGGCTCGATCGCCTCGGCGGTCGCGTCCTTGTTGTTGTAGTACTCGCGGAAGACGTGGGGGCCCTTGATGAGCACCTCGCCGTCGTCGGCGATCCGGATGGTGCAGCCGGGGACCGGACGCCCCACGGTGCCGATGCGGACGTCATCCGGCCGGTTGACCGTGGCGGCTGCCGTCGTCTCGGTGAGGCCGTAGCCCTCGAGGATCGTGATGCCAACGCCGCGGAAGAAGTGGCCGAGGCGCTCACCGAGGGCCGCGCCTCCGGAGAAGGCATGCGTGGCCTGGCCGCCGACCGCGGCTCGGAGCTTGCCGTACACGAGCCGGTCGAAGATGGCGTGCTGGACCTTCACGCCCAGGGCGACCTTGCCGGTGTCCTGCTGCTGGCGGGAGTACTCGATGGCGATGTTCGCCGCCCGGTCGAAGATCGCGCCCTTGCCGTCCGCGTGCGCCCGCTGCTGGGCGCCGTTGTAGACCTTCTCGAACACGCGCGGGACGGCGAGGAGGAAGTCGGGCTTGAGCATCTGGAGCTCTTCGAGCAGCTGCGGAATGCCCGTGGAGTACCCGATGCGAACACCGGCCGTCACACACCCGGTCTGGATCACGCGGGCGAAGATGTGCGCCAATGGCAGGAAGAGCAAGGTGCTCTGACCGTCGCGGAAGAAGTCCTTGGCGATGTGCAGGACCTGGGTCGAGTCCCACAGGAAGCTGTGGTGGGTGATCACGCAGCCCTTGGGGCGACCGGTCGTACCGGAGGTGTAGACGATCGTTGCGACGTCATCGCCGACCACGGCGCTGCGTCGGGCCTCGACGTCGTCGTCGCTGACGTCCGTCCCGTGGTCCTTGATCTGCTGGAGGGCACCGTCCTCGATCACGAAGGCGTGCTCGCAGGCGGGCAGGTTCGCCGCGACTGCGTCGTACTCGGCGCGCAGGTCTGCGCTGGCGCACACGATCGCCTTGGCTCCGGAGTCGGCGACGATCCACTCGACCTGCTCGGACGACGAGGTCTCGTAGATCGGGACGGTGATCGCGCCGGCCGTCCAGATCGCGTAGTCGAGCAGGGTCCACTCGAGCCGCGTCGGACTCATGATGCAGACTCGGTCCCCGGCATCGATGCCGAGCGCCATCAGGCCCTTGGCGAGGTCGCGGACCTCGTCGACGAACTGCTGCGTGGTCCAGTCGACGAACTCGGATCCGACGCGCTGGGACAGGGCCGGACGCTGCGGACTGGTACGTCCGTGGTCGAAGAGCGGCGTCGTCAGGCTGTGCGACGGGTCTACCTGCACGGGCCCGGGGCTGGTGTACTCCTGCATCCGGTTGTCCTTCGGGAGAGCGGGATCAGGCGCACGACTCCCAGTCGCCCGCCCGGCGTGGTTGCAGCCTACCGCCGTCTGCGCTGCAGCCCACGGGGACGGACCCGTGTCCCGGCCCACCGCGCGAACACCGTCCAGTCGTTCCCCGTTCCACCGTTCACGCCGTAGCCTGAGCACGATGTCACCGAACTCGAGAACACCCGCTTGACCACACGACACGAGAACCTCACGCGCGCCGAGGCACGGACCCGCGCCGCCCTCCTCTCCGACGTCGAGTACCACGTCGAACTCGACCTCACGCGTGGGGACGCCCAATTCGGCTCCGTCGTCGAGGCCACCTTCGCCTGCGCCGAGCCGGGAGCCAGCACGTTCATCGACTGCACCGCTGGGACCGTCCATGAGGTCGTGCTCAACGGACGACCGGTCGACCTGTCCGCGGTCGAGCCCACGAGGATCCAACTCGACGGCCTCGCGGCGACGAACACCCTCCGAGTCGTCGCGGACATGGAGTACCAGCACGACGGCAAGGGCCTGCACTTCTTCCGCGACCCGACCGACGACGCGGTCTACCTCCACTCGCAGTGCGAACCCTTCGACGCCCACCTCATCTATGCGTGCTTCGACCAGCCCGACCTGAAGGCGCGGTTCACCTTCGCCGTGGAGGCCCCCGAGGGTTGGGTCGTCGTGTCGAACGAACCCGCGACATCGCGGCCCGCCGAGGGCGAAGCCGGACGGTGGACCTTCGCCACCACGCCGCTGCTGTCCCCGTACGTCACGGCCGTCGTGGCCGGGGCGTACGCGAGCGTCCACCACCACCATGGGGACGTCGCGCTCGGCCTGTACGTGCGTCGGTCCCTGCTCGAGCACCTCGACCACGCGGAGCTCTTCGAGCTCACGCGCCAGGGCCTCGAGTGGTTCGACGACAACTTCGGGATCACCTACCCCTTCACGAAGTACGACCAGCTGTTCGTCCCCGAGTTCTCCGCGGGTGCCATGGAGAACCCGGGCTGCGTCACCTTCTCGGAGAGCTACGTGTTCCGGTCGCGCGTCACCGATGCGCAGCGTGAGCGGCGCGCCGAGACCGTGCTGCACGAGATGGCCCACATGTGGTTCGGGGACCTCGTGACCATGCGGTGGTGGGACGACCTGTGGCTGAACGAGTCCTTCGCCACCTACGCCTCGGTCCTGTCCCAGGTGGAGGCCACGCGCTTCCGCAACGGGTGGGTGACCTTCCTCGACTCCGAGAAGGCGTGGGCGAAGTACCAGGACCAACTCCCCACGACGCACCCCATCGCTGCCGACCTCGTGGACGTCGAGGCGGTGCACCAGAACTTCGACGGCATCACGTACGCCAAGGGCGCGTCCGTCCTGCGTCAGCTCGTTGCGTGGGTCGGACAGGAACCGTTCCTGGCCGGGTGCCGGGCGTACTTCGACGCCCACCAGTGGGGCAACGCCGAGGAGGCGGACTTCCTGGCCGCGCTCGAACAGGCGTCGGGGCGGGAACTGTCGGACTGGCGCGACGCGTGGCTCGAGACGACCGGTGTCAACACGCTGTCGTGCGAGTACACGGTCGAGGACGGGGCGTTCACGTCGTTCGCCGTGCTGCAGACCGATGACGCCGACGACGTGGACAGCCAGATCCTCCGTCCCCACCGCATCGCCATCGGCGTGTACGCCCGGCAGGGCGACACGTACCACCGCATCCAGCGCGTGGAGCTCGACGTTCGCGGTGCCCGGACCGAGGTCGGGGCGCTCATCGGCGCGAACGCGGGTGACGTGGTGCTCGTCAACGACGACGACCTGACGTTCGCCAAGATCACCATCGACGAACGCTCGATGGCCCACCTGACGGAGGACCTCCGCCTCTTCGTCGACCCGCTGGCCCGCGCTCTGGTCTGGGGGGCGGCCTGGGACATGGTCCGTGACGCGCACCTGCCGGCGTCACAGTTCGTGGATCTCGTGGTCGCCAACCTCGACTCCGAGTCAGAGGTTGGCGTGCTCCAGCGCCTGGGGGCGCGCAGCGTCGGGGCCGCCCTGCGCTACGGGCACCCGGACAACCACGACACCCTGCTGGACGCCCTGGCGGGGCAGGCCCTCGGCGAGCTCCAGGAGTCCGCGCCGGGGAGCGGCCACCAGCTGGCCTGGGCGCGGCAGTTCGCGGCGGCCGCACGATCCGCCGAGGCGCTGGAGCAGGTGCGCGCCCTGTTGGACGGCTCGTGGGTGGTGGACGGACTCGAAGTCGACACCGAACTGCGGTGGCACCTGCTGACCAGCCTCGCCGCCGCCGGCGCGGCGGGCGTGGACGCCATCGAGGCCGAGTACCGCCGTGACCCGACCGACATCGGCGAGCGCCATGCCCTGACGGCGCGTGCGGCCCGCCCGCATGCTGCGGCCAAGGAGACCGCGTGGTCGCTGTTGGTCGACGACGACCAACTCAGCCACACGCGGTCGCGACACGTCTGGACCGGCTTCCGCCAGCTCGGCCAGCCCGACCTGATCGAACCCTTCGTCGAGCGCTACTTCGACGTCCTCGACCGGATCTGGGATGAGCGCTCGCTGGACTGGGCGATCGAGTTCACCAGCGCCATGTACCCCCACCCGGTCGCGTCCCTCGACGTCGCCACCCGCACGAGGAAGGTGCTGGAGCGTGACGACCTGCCCGGTCCCCTGCGCCGGGTGCTGCTGGAGGAACTGGACGTCCTCCAGCGCACGCTCGCCGCGCGAGACCTGGACCGGCCTACCTGACGTTCAGTCGCCGACCCGGTTGGGATCGACGTCCTCGGGCCGGTCCCAGTCGCGGGCGAAGGCGGCGTCTGGTGACGTGGCCGACCACACGTCGGCACCGACGACCTCGCACCCGAGGTCGGCCAGCGCCGCGGTCACCTGGCGTTGCCCCTTGACGAACGCACGCAGGAGGGCGCCGGCCTGACTGCGCCGCAGGACCGCATGGAACGGCTGGAGTCGACCGTCGACCTCCGGCACCACGCCGGGTAGACCGGGGTCCGCGGCACAGCGTTCGGCCAACAGGCGGTAGAGCGCGAGGTCCGGGTCTGGCTGGTCGACCGCGGCGACAGCCACGAGATCACGGGTGCAGGCCTGCAGGCCGGCGACGATCCCTCCCAGTGGGCCGTCACCGCCGGGCACGTCGGCGACCTCGGTCCGACATCCAAGGGGCCGATCGCCCCGTGCGACGACGACCAGCCCGCCGAGCGGTCGCAGGCGGCGCTCGACGAGGTCCACGAGCCGTTCCCCGTCGACCACGAGCAGGGCCTTGTCCTCACCCATGCGCCGCGACCGCCCCCCAGCCGTGAGCACGGCGTCGATGATCATGGCAGCCCCCAGACGGCCACTCGGTCCCCGGAGGCGACGACGGTGCCGGACGGGACGTCCGCAAAGCCGTCCGCGCCCGCCAGGCGTGCGAGGTCGGCAGACCCGTTGCCGGCCACGGGTCGTACACGGTCCGTCACCTGGACCGGGACGAGATGCCGAAGTCGGTCCGCGGTCGGGGCGATCGCAGCCCCTGCCGTCAGCTCGGTGGGTTGGGGTGGGGGCAGGCCGGCAAGGCGGCGGACCACCGGACGCACCAGCAACGTGGCCACGGCGAGTGCCGCGACCGGCGAGCCCGGCAGGCACGTCAGGACGCTGTCCCCCACCTTCGCATGGGCGAACGGCCGCCCGGGCCGCAGGGCCAGTGACGCCGTCGTGCCCCCGAGGTCCGCGGCCACCTGTCCAGCGTGGTCGTGCGGTCCGACGGACGCGCCGCCGGTCGTGACGACCAGGTCGGCATGCCCGAGGGCCTTCTCGACGCTCTCACGGAGCACCGCAGCGTCGTCCGGAAGGACCGGGGCCACGTCCACGATGGCGCCGTCTCGCGCCAACAGGGCAGCCAGCGCCGGCGACAGGGCGTCTGCCGTGGTGCCGGCGAGGATCTCGTCGCCGGTCGGCAGCACCAGCACGACGGGCCGTCGGTGCACGCCAACGTCGACGACGCCCGCACCGG
>JBFJMP010000160.1:0-6151 GCA_041633895.1 Nitriliruptoraceae bacterium | reverse complement strand
GCGGCACTCGCCGACGCGGGCATCGCGCCTCCCGGCGGCACCCCGGCCGACGCCGCATCGCCTCCCCTGGTCGGCCTCGGCGGCCTAGCGTGCCCGTGGTGTGGCTCGCGGGAGACCGAACAGGACAGCCTCTTCGGACCGACGCCATGCCGCAACATCTGGTTCTGCCGCGACTGCGCCCAGCCGTTCGAGCGCTTCCGGCAGGTGTAGCCGACCGAGGGGTCACGACATGAGCACACCGCCGACCGACACGTCCGAGTCCGTCCCGGCCGCGTCCGTGACGATCCTGGGTCGGCAGGTCACCCTGCCGGTCGAGGTCCGCGACGCCTCGGCAGGTGCCGCGGTGTTCCCCGCGCGGTCCAGCGTCGCCCAGGGGCTGTTGCCCGACGGACTGACCGCCCTACGGATCGCCCCGTTCGTGACCCCGGTGGTCCTCGTGATGGTCGACTACCGCGACAACGACCTCGGTGACTACAACGAGGCGGGGATCGTCATCCCCTGCGTCCCGACGCGCGCCGGCCTGCCGGTCGTCACGACCCTCCAGGACGTCCGGGCGGGTCGTGCGGGCGCCTACATCCACCGCCTGCCCGTCAACCAGGAGTTCACCTGCGCGGCCGGCAACGGGATCTGGGGCTATCCCAAGACCGTGGACGAGGTCGAGATCGACGCGACCGGTGACGTGGCCCGCTGCACCTGGCGGGCGGACGGCGAGTTCGTCTGGGAGTTGTCCGTGCGCACCGGCGGGACGAAGGACGCACCGCCGTCGACTGCCAGCACGTACTCCGTGGTCGACGGCCGCCTCGTCGCGACCCCGTTCACGTCGTCCTCGACCGGGCTGCGCTTCGGTGCCGGAGGCGGTCGGGTCGTCCTCGGCGACCACCCCATCGCCGACGAGGTCTCGTCCCTGCTGTGGACCACGCGCTCGCTGACCTCCAGCTGGATCGGGCACATGGAGGCATCGTTCGGGGCCCCAGTCCCCGTGTGAGGATCCCCGTCTGACGGTCAGGCGGCCGCCGCGGCCTCGCGCTCGGCCATCGCTGCGAGGCGCCCGAGGCTGGCCCCGAAGATGCGTCGGATGATCGGCAGCACGAACGTCGTGGCGCCCCACTCACCGAACGCGCCCAGCGGGGGGTCGACCTCCTCCCACCAGTGGATGCGGGTGCCACCGTCGGGGAGGTCGGAGAGCACGAACGCGCCGTGTCCGGTGATGACCCTGCCGAGGTGGATGACCGCGAGTTCGCGTTGCTCCTCCCACGTGGTGACGCGCATGATGTCGTCGACCGTGATCCCCAGCAGCAGGGTCGGACAGTGGATCGTCACGCCAACGCCTTCGCGATGGGGCGTGACCACCTCGACGGACTTCGCGTCCAGCATCCACTCGGGCTGGCGCTCCCAGTGCGTCAGCACGTCCCACACGACGGCGCGCGGGGCCGCGGCAGTTCGTTCGACTTCGAGGCGCATCGCGACTCCAGTTCGTGAGCTCGGGCGGTGGCAGTGTGCGTTCGGTCCGGGTTCGGCGCCGGAGCCGGTGGTGGACCGACTCCCGCCCGTGGGACCGTAGACTCCGCCCGTGCGCGCACGGCCCCATTCGTGGGCCAGCACCTCACGCGGCGCGCCGCCCACACGACTTCCTGAAAGGCGCCACCATGCTGGCCGACATCGACGGCAACACGCTCTCGTACCGCTCCGAGGGCGAGGGCCCCCCGGTCCTGTTCATCCACGGACTCGGCGGGACCTCCAACGTCTGGCACGGCGTCATCGAGGCGATGAAGCAGCACCACCACTGCATCGCGCTGGACCTGCGCGGCCACGGCCGCAGCCAGGGCAAGGGCAAGTTCTCGATCGAGGGCTGGGCCAAGGACGTCGAGAAGCTCATCGGGCACCTCGACCTGCCGGCCGTGCACGTGGTCGGGCACTCGATGGGGACCCTGGTCGCCCAGCAGCTTGCGGTCCAGAAGCCAGACCTGGTCAACCACCTCGTCCTCGTGGGCGGCATCTCGTACTTCCAGCCGGCCACGAACGAGGCCTACGTCGCCCGTGCGGCGCAGGTCGACAAGGACGGCATGGAGCCACTGGTCGACGCCTGGCTCGCCGGTGCGGTGTCCCCGCAGTCCCATGCCACCCTGTCGGGTGGGGTCGGCCTCCTGCGCGACATGTTCCTGCGCAACGAGCCCGCCAACTACGCCAAGTCGTGCAAGGCGCTGGCCGAGGCCCCGTCGATCAACCGCGAGCAGATCGGTCAGCCGACGCTGATCCTGACGGGCGCGCACGATCGCTCGACCCCGCTGGCGATGTCCGAGGAACTCAAGCAGTCGATCCCGGTGAGCCGCGTCGAGGTGCTCCCCAACGTCGGCCACTGGTCACCCTTCGAGGCCCCCGGCGCCGTCGGTGCCAGCATCCTCGAGTTCCTCACCTGACGGAGCCGTTGACGACGCCGTCGGCGGGACGCCGGGCGGGTCCACCGCGGTCGCGGCAGCCTCTGCACGCGCCGCATCGACCGCGTCGGCCGCCTGCGCCAGCATCACGTCGACCGTCGCCGGGTCATAGCCGCGCCAGCGCAACCGCAGGCTGGCGGCACGCAGGTCGTCGCCGGTCACCGGCCGTGCGGGCCGACGGACGTCATCGTCCGGCAGCGCTGGTTCGAGCATCGCGACCACGACGACGGTGATCGCCAGCAGCAACGCTGCCACGGCGCCGATCGCCCACATGTCGTCCCTCCGGTCACCGCCAGCCTACGCCGGGGCGGGGGTCCGGTGGTGGGTGTGGGTCAGACGGCGCTCGCCCCGCGCGCCAGGACCTCGACCTTGAGGCAGCGGTCCTCGACGTAGTCCATGCCTGCCTCCTGCGCGATCGCGCGCGCCTCGTCGCTGGACAGGCCGAGCTGGTTCCACAGCGCCGGGGCGCCGATCGCAGCCGCCTCGCGGGCGACTCCCGGGAGGTGCTCCGCCCGACGGAAGACGTCCACGAGGTCCACCGGCCCCTCGATGTCGGCGAGGGAGGCCACGGCCGGAACGCCGAGGGCGGACTCGATGGTGGGGTTGACGGGGATGATCTCGTAGCCACGGGCCTGCAGGACGGCCGCCACGCCGTGGCTCTCGCGGTCGGGGCGGTCGGACAGCCCCACGATCGCGATCCGCCGCGTGCGGTCGAGGATCGTGTCGATGACATCGGTCACCTGCTGCACGGGAGACTCCTGGTGTCGGCTGCGGGAGGGTTGCGGGTGGGTTCGTCGGCCACAACGCATCCCCGGACCCGGACCTTCCGCCGTCGCGCGGCTAGCGTCGAGGTCGACGTCGAGATGGAGTCGCCCGTTGGCCCGTGCCGGCATGCCACGCAAGTTCGTGTTCGTCTGCATCAACGAACGCGATCCGGAGCACCCCCGCCCGTCGTGCATCGCGCGCGGCTCGGGCGGCCTGTTCGAGGCGTTCCGCGAGGTCACCGGCCAGCGCGGCCTGATCGACATCAAGATCGTCGCGTCGGGCTGCCTCGAGCCGTGCATGGTGGGCCCGACCGTCTACGTCGCCCCCGACGACGTCTGGTACGGCGGCGTCACGGTCGAGGACGTCCCGGCGATCGTCGAGCAGCACCTCGAGAACGACGAACCCGTCGAGTTCCTGCGCATCGGGCGCGAGGAGTTCGAACTGTCGCCACTGAAGGGGCGCTCGGACCTGCCACCCGGCATGATCCCTCCGGCCAACCGTCCCCCCGTCTAGGGTCGCCGCGAACCGGCCGAGGGTCCCGCGATGTCACACCGTCCGTCCGAGCGTCGCCAGTCGTGGGACGAGTACTTCCTGGACCTCGCCCGCGCCACGTCGACACGGGCAACGTGCTCGCGACGCAAGCACGGGGCGGTGATCGCCAAGGACCGGCGCATCGTGTCCACCGGGTACAACGGCGGACCGTCGGGCTTCGGGCACTGCATCGACGGCGCGTGCCCGCGGGCCCTGTCCGACGCGCCCCAGGGCCACGACTACGAGTCGTGCATCGCCATCCACGCCGAGGCCAACGCCCTGCTGTTCTGCGGCCCCGAGGAACGCGACGGCGCCACCCTGTACTGCACCGGGGCGCCGTGCTTCGGCTGCGCCAAGTTGATCGCGAACTCGGGCGTCAGCGAGGTCGTGGCCAGCGGCGGGCGCTACGACGGCTGGGACCGCGTCCGTGACTTCCTGCTGACCAGCGGTGTCCGCGTCCGGCTGCTGGACGGCCTCGAGGGACTGCCGGTGCTCGACCTCGCACCGTCGGGGCGCCCCACGACGTCCGGCTGAGCCGCACCGACGCGACGGTCCGGACATGACGTTCGTGTGACATCTGTACGTTCGTAGGTGACATCGACGTCAACTTCAGCAATGATGGGGGCACACCGCCCCTCACCAGCGTCTGGACGCCACACATGACCATCTCCGAATTCCAGCTCGTGCTCCGCCGCCTCGGCTTCGACCGGCCCGGCGAGGTCTTCTGGCTCACCACGACGCCCGAGGTCACGGACGAGGAACTCGAACTGCGCCTCGGCTGCCTCTGAGCATCAGCCCGCGATGACCTGCAGGGTGACGCCGACGAGCAGCAGGAAGGCCAGCACCCACGCCCCGGCGCGCAGGATGTAGCCGATCTCGCGGCCGATTCCCCGCGCGACGGGCAACTCCGTCAGCCTGCGGCCGCAGTCGCACAGGCCCGGATCGAGGTAGGCCGCGTGCCGCTCGGTGCACGCGTAGCGCGGGCGGCGCACCAGGTCGTAGGCGCAGTCCTCGCATCCGACGGTGCCACGCAGGTTGCGGGTTCCGCAGCGAGGGCACTGGCGCGCATGCATGCGGTCGACCGCCACGAACGCCGCAGCCGCGCCCAGGAGGCCGCCGTAGACGAGGCCAGCGAGGACCACGTCGGCCGCACTCGCGGGTCCACCCACGGCGATGACGCCGAGCACCGCCATCACGACGACGACCGGCGCAGTGGCCGAGCCCGCCACCACGAGGCGCTCGCGGCCCGTCAACGCATCGCGGCGCCGTGCAACCGGCGTCGGTTGGCGTTGGACGGCATCCACGGACGTTCCCCTCACGGGCTGCGTGACCGGATCTGTCCACATCGTACGGTCCGAGCGCGCGGAACCCGATGGGGCACGCGTCCCGCCTTCCACCGCCCCGCCCCGGCGCCCTGCCTACGCTGCGACGGCTGCGGCGGACGCCGGACACGGGAGGACCACGGGATGAGCCTTCAGACCGAGACCAACGACGGGATCCTCGTCATCACCCTCGATGACGGGGGCCGCAACGCCCTGCTGCCCGAGACGTTCACCGCCCTCGGCGCGGCCTTGGACGCGGGCGGCGATGCCGACGCGATCGTGCTGGCCGGTCGCGAGGGCGCGCTCACCGTGGGCCTCGACGTGAAGTGGATGCAGGCGGCCGGACGCGACGACGTCGGTGACATGCTGCGCCAGCTCGGTCGCACCTGCATGCGCCTGTGGACCGATCCGCGCCCCACCGTGTGCGCGGCCACGGGCCACGCCCTGGCGGCCGGGACGATGCTGACGATGGCGTGCGACCACACGGTCGCCGCCGAGGGTTCCTACGCGTGGGGCCTGGTCGAGACCCGCATCGACTTCGAGATGCCGCGGTACGGGCTGACGCTGGCCCGCCACAACGTCCGGGCCGACCGGCTCGAGCCGCTGCTCATCGCGGGCGTCCGCGTCGACCCCGCCACTGCGGTCGAGGTCGGCTTCGCGGACGAGCTGTGCGCACCCGACGACGTCCTCCCGCGGGCCATGGGTCGCGCCCGCGAACTGGCAGAGCTGCCGGCACGGGCGTACGGCCGGACGAAGGCGCGTCTGCGGGCGGACGCCGCGGCGCGCGTGCTCGACGAGATCGACGCCGACATCACCGAGGTCGTCGCCCACCTGCCCGCGCAGGTCAACTGACCCGACGCAGGTTCGTCACGACCCAATGCCATCCACCGTCCGGGTGCGCCTACGCTGCCCGCACACCGATCAGGGATCGATCTCATGGGTGACGTGCACTGGCGCGAGTTGAAGCGTGAGGTCGTGGACACGGGTCTGTGCACGGGGTGTGCGGCGTGTGTGATGGCGTGTCCGCGGGATGTGTTGGGGTACACGGATGACTTCTTCCCGGTCCAGGTCGGGGAGGGCATGGCCCATGACCAGTGT
>JBFJMP010000159.1:0-6162 GCA_041633895.1 Nitriliruptoraceae bacterium | reverse complement strand
GGCCATGCGGTGGCAAGGGGGGTGTCCGGTATGGCATAACGACCGGCAGCGGTGTCAACCTCCAGGGTCATGCCCGGCTCGAGCCGGGCCAGGATTGCCTCATGGTCGATCTGTTGGATCCAGCCGTGCCGGTCGAGCGGGATCACGAATCCACCACCCGGCGGGACTGCGGTCGGTTCGTCGTCACCGTCGGCTTCGGATCCGGAGGCGCTGAGGCGGATCTGTGCGACGGCATCGGCCGTCACATCGTGCAGGATCCTCGAGACATCCATCGAGTGTGCGCTGTGGCTGATGAACGCCACGATGGACAGGATCGAGGTCACCCCGAGGAGCACACACAAGAGGATCGACAGGCTGGGAACGACGCCTTGGCCTCCCTCCTCGAGGGGGCCGCGCACAGCCCGCAGCACGATGAGGCAGTAGGTGAACGTGCCGATCACGATCCCCATCACCCGCTTGTTGAACGGATCGCGGAACAACCCGTGCACCACGCGCGGCGAGAACTGGCTCGACGCCAGCGAGATCAGCAGCAGGCTGACCGAGAACGCGATGGCGGCGAACGCCAGGGTCGCGCTCGCGACGACCGACAGGACGGTCCGGGCGCTGTCGACGGTGGCGGTCAGTCGCGACGGCAGGCCCGCGACCCGATCGTCCACGACGAGCATCACCTCGCCGAGGAACGCACCACCCACGACGAAGAGCATCGGCACGAAGAAGAGGCTGCTCCGGAGTCGGTCCCGGACTGCCTTCAGTCGGACGAGCATCGTTCGCCTCCCGTGGGCCGAGCCGGACCGGAGACGGCCACCACGGTGGCAGCGTAGAACGCGGACGTGGATCGGGGGCGGCCGTGTGGCCGCCCCCGATCCTTCGTGTGGTGGGAGTGTCAGGCCATCGCGTCGAGGATGGCCGTGACTGCGGCGCGAACTGCGTCACCGACGGCTGCGGTGCCGCCGTAGATCGCGACGCGGCGTGGCTCGGCTGCCGTGAGGTAGTCCGAGGTGGGCTGCGGGAGGCGTTCCGGGTGCGTGAGCACCAGTGGGGCGCCGTGTGCGGCGGCGTGGACCCCGCCCGACAGGGCGTCGGGGAAGTTCACACCCGACGCGAGCCCGACCCACACGGGCGCATCGAAGAGCGCGTCGGCCGCAAGCTGTGCGGTCTGGTAGCGGTCAGCGCCCGCGAACGGTGTCGCCTCGGGGACGGCACGGGCGGCCTGGCCGCCGACCGCGTACAGGTCAGCGCCTGCACGTGCGTCGATCGCGGCTGCGGTCGCGGCTGGCAGGACGTCGTCGGCGGACAGCAGGACCGCACCGTTGATGTGGGCGGCGGCGGAGCCGGCGGCGAGCGCGTCGGGGAAGTTCTTCCCCGTCGCGACCAGGACCGCATCCACGTCACCGAGTTCGTCCGCGACGGCCACGCCGGTCTCGTACCGGTTCAACCCGGCGAGGCGAGTCACGGTGTAGCCGAGGTCGACCAGTGCGGTCTGGACCTCGGGTGCGAGTGCGGCCTGTCCGCCGAGCACGTAGACCGGGGCGCCCGGCGTCAGGATCCGGCCGAGTTCGGTCGCGATCGAGTCGTGCAGTGCGGACGGGTTCGTCAGCAGCAGCGGACCTTCGCGGTCGGCGGCCAGCGGGGTGCCGACCAGCGCGTCCGGGAACGCCCGCGAGGACGCGATCACCGCAGCGGCGGCCTGACGGCCCGAGCCGCCTGCGTCGCCCCACACGGCCTGCGAGGCGAGCACCGAGGTCTCGATGCGGTCCAGGCCCGCGATCTCCACCGTCTCATGACCCGGATACGGATCGACGTCGGAGTCCGTGATCGTGAGCTCGGCCGCAGGCCCCATCGTCAACGCGACCGCGTCGCGGAGTTCCACGGTCAGGGTCTCCGTCGGTTCCGGGTCCTCGTCGTCGAGGATGGTGGCGGTGACCGCCCTGGACGTCTGCCCGGGAGCGAACGTGACCACCTTGTCGAGCGCAGCGACGTCGGCGGCCGTGGCGGTCCCACCGGTGCCGACGACCCGCACCTGTTCGCCGCCGACAGCGGGGCGGTCGAGGGTGACCGTCAGATCGACCGTGCCGTCCTCCTCAGCCGCGGACACGTCGGCGATCGTGGCATGGGGGAGCGCGGCGAGGTTCCACGCGAGCGACGCGAAGCCGATCGTGTCGTCGGTCTGGTCGAGCGCGATGCGGTAGGTCGTCCCGGACGTCACGCGGACGTCAAGGGCGTCCGTGCCGACACCGAGGCCGTTCGCGGTCGGGGACAGCGTGGCGACGGTTGCGCCCGTGTAGACGGCGATCGCCGAGTTCGGCTGGCCGACGCCGGGGGCGTTGGCGGGTGCCGGCGGTGGCGTCGTGGCGTCCAGTTCGAGGATGCCGTTCGACGGGGCCGTCCAGTCGTACCACAGCGACCGTCCGGTGCCGTTGGGGTGTGACGGCTCGCCCGCCTCGCTGCTCAGGTCGAGGGTCGAGGCCGTGATGGCCCCGGACGTGCCGGCGAGGTCGGCCGCGTCCGCGAACGCGTCCTGCGGCGCGCGCAGCCCCCAGTTCAGCGCGATGTCCCCCTGGGCCTCGGCGAAGCCGCGGACGCGCAGGTGGTAGGTCGTCCCGGCGGTCGCATCGAACGACACCTGGCTCTGGAGCCCGGTGTGATCATCATTGTTCGCGACGACGGCCGCCTCGGTGAACCCGCCGAGGAAGGCGGTGAGGACGGTGTCGAAGTCGCTGCCGAACGTGTCGACGGTCAGCACGCCGTCCGCGGGTGCCGTCCACGTCCACCACACGGACTTGCTGTTCGGCGAGCCGTACTCGGTCGTCTCCCACGTCGCCCACTCGTTGGTCCCGGTGGTGGCACCGAAGATCCCGAGGTTGTCGCCAGTCAGGTCGAACGCGTCCGCGAAGTCGTCGTTGGCCGGTGGCGGTGGTGGCGGAGTCGTCGTGGTCAGCGTCGCGGTCATGGTGGTTCCGCAGTCACTCGTTGCTTCCACGCTGGACTGGGACGGTGACCCGCTGTAGTAGTTCGAGTTCGGCGACGTCGCCGGCCCGAACGTGGTGGCCTGGCCGTTCACACGGAACGTGTCGGTCGCCTGGGTCGGTGAGCCGAAGTTCGTGGCGTCGTCGGCCTCCTCGATGTCGACGAGGCGTCGGCTGTCGACGTTGTTGTTCGTGCGGGTCTCGTCGACGTGCCACACGACCAGGCCGCAGCCGGGCAGGCTGGCGTCCCAGTTCGTCAACTGGCGGTTCTCGACGAGGAAGAACTCGCCGGTGCCGGGGCCCGCGAAGGACCAGTCGACGCCGTTGACGTTCTCGCCCAGCAGGAAGACCTCACCCGGGTTCGACGTGGCGCTGGCGATCGACACGTTCTGGCTGCCGTACACGATCGTCGGGTCGGACCAGCCCTGGAAGTACCGGCTCCAGGCGCTGAGCCCGACAGGTCGGTCGCCCGGGTTGGTCTCGGTGCCCCATGAGCCGTAGCCCATCAGGCCCCAGTTCCCGATGCCGAGGCTGCCCGGGTTGTCGTAGTCGTACAGGTCGGGCAGGCCCAGGTCGTGGCCCAACTCGTGGACCACGATCCCGATCGTGGACTGGCGGTCCACGTTCTGGCTCTGGGTCCAGTCCCACCCGCAGTGGTGCTCGCCGATCATCATGTAGCCGTCGGCGGCAACGTTGACCCCGTCGAGGTTGGTGCCACCGGGGACCGTCCAGCGGTGACCCCAGGTCTCCTTGCCGCAGGTGTTCGCCCCGTTGGTGAAGGAGGCCTCATAGCCAGCCATGACGACCAGCAGGTGCAGTTCGTCCGGGGCGAGGATGTTGTCGCCGTTGGTGTCGAAGGCGCTGTAGTCGACGTACGGGTCGGCGGCCTCGATCGCGAGTTCGGCGGCGGTCCGGTTCCCCGTGCTGTTGTCGTTGGGGTGGGGCACGGCCAGCGACAGCCAGCCGACCACGCCGTCGTTGGCGATGCCGCCGTTGCTGGCGTCGGTCTCCGTTGCGGGGCCGACGGTGTAGGCACCGTCAGAGGCGTCTTCGTAGAACTGGCGCAGCGAGCGTGGCCCGTCGAAGACGAGGCTGCTCCAGTCCGCCTGGTCGGTGCCGACCGAACTCTGGTCGGTGAAGTCCACGAGGATCGTCAGCATCGGCTCCGAGCCGGTGCGCGGCGCGATGGGCGCGGGCCCGGGCGGCGCCGTGGGAATCGGCTCGGCGCGCTCATGGCGTGCCTGGCCAGCGGGCGGGGCGCCGTGGGCCGGCGCGCTGCTGGCCTCGAGGTCACCGTCGCGTTCCTCGGCGTAGACCCACCAGCCGTCCTCGTCCTGGACGATGGTGTAGCCGTCGGCGGTCTCGTATCCGCCGTTGGCGCGGTCGCCGAACGCCCGGGCCTCCAGGGTGCTTCCGTCGGGCTGGGTCAGGACGTACGGCCCGGGATTCGCGACGGCTCCGGCCGGTGGCGGGTCCGCCTCCGCGGGAGCGGTGGCTGCGAGTGCGTGCGGCGCCACCGTCAGTGACGACACCAGTAGGACAGGAACGGCGAGCGCGACACGGCGCATGGGGATCCCCCTCTTGGATCAGGGGTGAACCCTAGGGCGTCGCGCGGCGGATGGCCGCATGTCGGGGCCCTTCGTCCGCGCGGCGCCGGGTGCCGGGGCCGATTGGTCCCGCGGAGCCGGGATCGCCCGCCCCGACGGCGGAGTACCCTCGGTGGCACCGCAGCACTGCGTCCGCTGAGATCACGGAGTTGTCATGCCCGAAGCCGTCATCGTCGCCACCGCTCGCTCGCCGATCGGTCGCGCCTTCAAGGGGTCGCTGACCCAGGTCCGTCCGGACGACCTCGCTGCCACGATCATCCAGGCGGCGATGGACAAGGTCCCGGCCGTCACCCCCGACATGATCACCGACGTCCACCTCGGCTGTGGCCTGCCCGGCGGTGAGCAGGGCTTCAACATGGCCCGCGTCGTCACGGACATCCTCGGCTGGGAGACCCCCGGCGCGACGGTCAACCGCTACTGCTCGTCGTCGCTCATGACGACCCGCATGGCCTTCCACGCCATCAAGGCCGGCGAGGGCGACATCTTCATCTCGGCCGGTGTCGAGACCGTGTCGCGCTTCGCCAAGGGCAACTCGGACTCGTGGCCCGACACCAAGAACCCGCGCTACGCCGAGGCCGAGGAGCGGACCCAGCACGTCGCCGAGAACGGCGCCGACGGCTGGGAGTCCCCAACCGAGAACGGCAAGCTCAACGACATCTACATCCCGATGGGCCAGACGGCCGAGAACGTCGCCTCCCTCAAGGGTGTCAGCCGTGAGGCGCAGGACGACTTCGCCTACGAGTCCCAGATGCGGTACGCCAAGGCGGACGCCGAGGGCTTCTGGGAGCGCGAGATCACCCCGGTCGACCTGCCGGACGGCGGGACGATGACCAAGGACGACTCGCCGCGCGCCGGCACCGAGCGTGACAAGCTCGCCGAGCTCCAGCCCGTGTTCCGCCCCGGCGGCACGGTGACGGCCGGCAACGCCTGCCCGCTCAACGACGGTGCGGCCGCGGTCGTCATCATGTCCGACACGAAGGCCGCGGAGCTCGGGCTCACCCCGATCGCCCGGGTCGTGTCGACCGGTGTCTCGGCGCTGAACCCCGAGATCATGGGCCTCGGCCCGGTCGAGGCGACGCGTCAGGCCCTCAAGCACGCCGGCATGACGATCGGCGACATCGACATCGCCGAGATCAACGAGGCCTTCGCGGCCCAGGTGATCCCGTCGGCGGACGAGCTCGGCATCGACTTCGCCAAGCTGAACCCGCACGGTGGCGCCATCGCCGTCGGCCACCCGTTCGGCATGACCGGCGCCCGCATCACCGGGACGCTGATCAACGGCCTGCAGCACACCGACGGGACCTTCGGCCTCGAGACGATGTGCGTCGGCGGCGGCCAGGGCATGGCGATGATCATCGAGCGCCTGAACTGAGTTCGGGTCGACGTCCCCGCCCCCGGCCCCGGTTTGTGTGACCGAAGATGTCGAGGTTCGCGATGTTCGGTCACACAGATCTGGATGGGGTGCGGGCCGCTCGGTTTGTGTGACCGAAGATGTCGAGGTTCGCGATGTTCGGTCACACAGATTCGGCGGCGGGGTCGACGACTCGGACGGTGCCGGCGGACGGATCGACGTGCACGGTGCTGCCGTC
>JBFJMP010000158.1:0-6168 GCA_041633895.1 Nitriliruptoraceae bacterium | reverse complement strand
CACGCCACGCTGCGCCGCCACGGCGCCGCCGTCGGACTCGTTCCCGGCTTCAGCATCCTCGACGAGGGCGACGTCCGCGACGTGATCGCGCTGGTGAGGTCCGAGTCGGGCCTGGCCACGTCGGAAGCGCGCTTTCCCCGCCCCGACGCCATCGCGTCCGTCGCCTCCCGTGTGGCCAATGCCAGGGAGCCCCTCAGCAAGGCGGTCGACAAGGCCGCCCCGTGGTGCGTCCCCCACGTCGACGCCATCCGCGAGATCCTTCGGGGCGTCCGTGACCGCAAGCGCGCCATCAACGCCGTCGACTTCGACGACCTGCTGCTGTACTGGCATGCCCTGCTGCACGACGACGCGGTCGCCCCGCGCCTCCAGGCCGAGTTCGACCACGTGCTCGTCGACGAGTTCCAGGACACGAACCGCGTGCAGGCCGAGATCCTCACCCGCCTGACCGCGGGGGGCGCCCACCTGACGGTCGTGGGCGACGACGCCCAGTCGATCTACGGCTTCCGTGCGGCCACGGTGGCCAACATCCTCGACTTCCCGCGAGAACATGCAGGCGCCGAGGTGGTGACCCTCGAGCGCAACTACCGCTCGACCCAGCCCATCCTCGACGTGGCTAACGCCGTGATCGCAGGTGCCGCACGGGCCCACCGCAAGACCCTCCGCACCCAACGCGACGGAACCGGTCGGCCGGTCCTCGTGACGTGCACGGACGAGGCCGCGCAGTCGAACGCCGTGTGTGACGCCATCCTCGACCTGCGGGAGCAGGGCGTGGCACTGCGCGACCAGGCCGTGCTCGTCCGGGCGGCACACCACAGCGGCCCCCTCGAACTCGAGTGCGCCCGACGCGACATCCCGTTCCACAAGTTCGGCGGCCTCAAGTTCCTGCAGGCCGCGCACGTCAAGGACCTCGCGGCCATGCTGCGCCTGCTGGACAACCCGGCCGACGAACTGGCCTGGCACCGGGTCCTGCGGCTCGTGGACGGCATCGGTCCCGCCCGGCAACGCACGCTGCTCGCGTCCCTGGGCGTCGGCGACTGGCGCCCGGCCGACGACCGCAGCCACTCCCCCATGGCGCGCCTGCTCGACGGCGCCGGCGATGCCCCCGCGCGGGCGGAACCCGACCTCGAAGCACTCGTGAGTGCGTGGGCCACGGCGCTCAGCGCCCCGACCGTGGCCGGACAGCTGGGCGCGCTCGCGGTCGCCTGCCGTCGGCTGTGGACGCGTGCCTACGACGACGCCGTCGTGCGCCTGGGCGACGTCGACCGCCTCGCGGCCCTCGCTGGTGACAGCACGGATCGCGGTCACTTCCTGGCCGACCTCACGCTGGACCCACCCTCGTCCACATCGGACCTGGCCGGTCCCCCGCACCTCGACGACGACTGGCTCACGATCTCGACCATCCACTCGGCCAAGGGGCTGGAGTGGGACGCGGTCCACCTGCTGCACGTCACGGACGGCAACATCCCGTCGGACATGGCCCTGCGAGACCGCGACGAACTCGAGGAGGAACGACGCCTGCTCTACGTCGCCCTCACCCGGTCACGCGACCACCTGCGCCTGCATGCACCCGTCCGCTACCACGTCGATCGCTTCGGGACGAACGCACGCAACGGCTTCGCCCCCCTGTCGCGGTTCCTGACCGGCCTGGAGGATCGGTTCGACCAGGAACGTGCGGGCGTGACGGAACCCGAGGTCACGGCGCTGGCCGGCGCCCGGGGCGCGACGACCGTGGACGCGGACCTCGACGCCCTGTGGGACCGCTGAGGTTCAGGCGGCAGCGTCGACCGGGGCACTGACATCCAGCATCGCCACCGCGACGCCCGCCAGCAGCAGGTCGAGATCGGTTGCCGGCACGGTGGCGGCGTCGCCGCCGGGGCGGACGCGCACCAGGCTCCCGATGCGAAGCATGCGAAGGATCTGCGGGCCACCGAGATCCTCGGTCACGTTCCAGAACCAGGGCAGCACACCCTCGCGGACCAGTCGGAACCGACGGCCTCCGACCGCGATGGCCACGGAGCCGTGGGCGCGGTACTGCAACGTGGCGACCGTCGCCCCGGTCACGGTGTCCATGAGTGCATCGTGGCCGCGCAGGCTGACGAGTCGCAGGCGCCGGTCGTCGACCTGCACGAGGTCGTCACCGATGCGGCCAATGGACTCGCCGCCGACCGTGAGGTCCCAGTGACCCGTCCGCCCACGTTCGGGACGCATGGTCAGCGTGCTCTCGTTGAGGTGATCGGCGACTGGCATCGTGTGCTCCTGATGATGGGCGCAGGGTACTCGCGGAGCGGGTCAGCCCTGCCAGCGCGGGTGGTCGGGCACCAGCTCGCGGAGCGTGGGATTGGCCTGGTCGGCGGCGGACAGGACCGGCTGGTCCACGGGCCAGTCGACGGCGAGGTCCGGGTCGTCCCATGCCACGGCGGGCTTGTCGATGCCGTCACGCCAGTAGTCCGACACGTCGTAGAGGTAGTCGACCTCGTCGTCACCGTACGTGCAGAACGAGTTCGCCAGCCCCTCGCTGATGAAGAGGCGCATGCGCTCGGCTCCGTGCGCGCCGCCGGGTTCACCGAGGTGGAACGTCTCGACGCCCCCGAATGTCGGGCTGTCCGGTCGGATGTCCGCGATGGCGGCCATGGCCCTGCCGCGAACGACGTAGACCAGTTTGTCCCACGGCTCGGCGTGGAACCCACGCAGGACCCCGGGCGCCGAGTGCGAGTGGTTGCCCTGTCGCAGGACCACCTCACGGCCCAACGCCTCCTCCAGTTCGCGTACCTGGTAGGTCTGGCGGAAGAAGCCTCGCTCGTCGCCGTGGGTGGGCCAACGAACGATGAGGAGGCCATCGATCGAGGTGGTCTCGACACTCAACAACGTGCTCCGGGACGGGGTGCGCGGAGCCTACGTCAGGGACATGCCACGACGTGAGGCGCGTCACCGTCCGCGGATGCGATCGGCGACGCGACGCTCCTCGGCGGTGACGGCGAAGGCGCCCTCTCGCCGGCGATACAGCCGGGCCGGACGACCGGGGCCCGCGACGCGCGTGTCGCCGGTCTCCTCCAGCACGCCGGCCGCGAGGAGGTCACGACGGAAGTTGCGAACGTCCAGGTCCTGGGCGAGGACGGCCTCGTACAGCGCGTGCACCTCGGGCAGCGTGAACGGCTCGGGCAGCAGCGCCAACGGCAGTGACGAGTAGTGGGCCTTGGCCTGCAGGCGTTCGACGCCGTCCGCAAGGATCCGCCCGTGGTCGAAGGCCAACTCCTCGGGCGCGTCCTCGACGGGGAACCAGCGCAGGTCCTCGGAGCTGGCGACCTGCGTTCCGTCCGGCACCAGCGCGAGGTAGGCGACGGAGACCACGCGACCGCGTGGGTCACGCCCGGGGGCGCTGCCCCGCGGCGGCTGGTCGTAGGTCGCCAGCTGCTCCATGACGACGTCCGCCAGACCGGCCTTGCTCTGGAGCGCCCGACGTGGGCTCGCGTCCAGACCCTCGTCCGGGCGGCTGAACGTGCCCGGCAGCGCCCACGTGCCCTCGAACGGGGCGTAGGGGCGGCGCCACAGCAGGACGCCCAGCCGATCGTCCAACAGGGTCAGGGCCACCACGTCGACGGCCACGTGCAACGGCATGGGCGGCCAGGCTGGTTCGTCGCGGGCCATGACTGGCTCGGGGGGCTGGTCGCCGGTCACGAGGGGGAGGCCTCACCTGAACGGACGTCGGGAGTGATCGTCCGGATGGGCCACGGAATCGTCATGCCGGCCTGCTCGACGGCCGTCTTCACCGTGCGCAGGACCTGGTCGCGCGCGTCCACGACGGTCGCGATGTCCGCGGTCGTCCAGTAGCGGACCTCGACGTCCACCGAGGATTCCCCCAGGGCGACGAGCCCAGCGGACACCGGCGGCGTGTCGAGAACGACGTCCAAGGCGCCGACGGCCGCACGCAACAGGTCGCCGACGGCCTCGTGGTCGTCCCGGTAGTCGATGCCGACCACGACGCGGGAGCGGCGGACGCGCCGTCGCGTCAGGTTCACGATGGTCGTGCGGAAGACCTCACCGTTCGGGATGATGACCAGTTGCCCGTCGTGGTCCACGAGGCGGGTGACCCGCAGATCGATGTCCTCGACGGTCCCCTCGTGCTCGCCGATCACCACCTGCTCGCCGTGCATGATGGGCTTGCGGATGATCAGCAGGATCCCGGACACGAAGTTCTCGAGGATCGACTGCAGCGCGAACGCGATGGCCAGGCCGGCGATGCCGAAGCCGGCGAGTGCGGCCCCGACCGGAACCCCGGCAACCGACAGCGCCAGCAGGAAGGCCGCAATCACGATCAGCAGGCGAGTGAGTCGCTGACCCAGGCTGACGACGACCTGGTCGCCACCCGCACGCCGCAGGCCCCGGCCCGCGACATCCGCGATGCCTCGGGCCACGACCAGGCCCACGAGGACGATCACGAGCCCGATCGAGAGGGAGGGCAAGGACGCCACGAAGCCGTCGATGAGGTCCTGCACTGCCTCCACGAGGACGCTCGTCGCCTCTTCCACCGACTCCGGTGGCGTGATCGTCACCCCTGGCGACGGCGTGGGAGACGGCGTGGCCGGCGACTCCAGTGCGAGCACTTCGAGCGCCATCGGGCCTCCACGGGCGGCGGGGCGGGTCACCTGACGCTACCAACCCGACCGCATTCCGACGTCTCGGACAGGCGCGCGCACGGGGTGTTCGAAGACGTCCCACCCCTCACGTACTGTCGCGCTGACGAACCCGCGATCACCAACCTGAGGTGCGGCACGCCGTGAGCGAGTACAGCGCGAAGAACATCAGCGTCCTCAAGGGACTCGAAGGTGTTCGCCGACGGCCGGCCATGTACATCGGGTCCACCGACCGACGCGGCCTGCACCACCTCGTGTGGGAGGTCGTGGACAACGCGGTCGACGAACACCTCGCAGGTCACGCCACCGAGATCACCGTGCGCCTCATGGCCGACGGGGGCGTCGAGGTCGCCGACAACGGCCGCGGCATCCCGGTCGACAAGCACCCCACCGAGAAGAAGCCGGCGGTGGAACTGGCGCTCACGACGCTGCACGCCGGCGGCAAGTTCGACCAGCAGTCCTATGCCGTCTCTGGCGGCCTCCACGGCGTCGGTGTGTCCGTGGTGAACGCCCTGTCCACGCGGACCGAGGTCGAGGTCACCCGTGACGGCCACCGCCACTTCATCGCGTTCGAGGCCGGCCCCAAGGTCGAAGGGCTCAAGAAGCTCAACGCCAGGCGCGGCCACGGCACGACCGTGCGGTTCTGGCCCGACGGTGACATCTTCGAGACGCTGGACATCGACCACGACACGGTCGCGACCCGCCTGCGCGAGACGGCCCTGCTGAACTCGGGCCTGACGATGGTCCTGGTCGACGAACGCGACGGTCGCAGCGAGACCTATCGCTACAAGCACGGCCTGGTCGACTTCGTCGGCCAACTGCTCCACGGCAAGGACCCGATGGTCAAGCCCATCGAGATCCACCACGAAGGCGAGTACGAGGGCGTCCGCATGGCCCTCGACGTCGCCCTGACCTGGACCGACGGCTTCCACGACGAACGCATGCGCAGCTACGTCAACATCGTGCGCACGGCCGACGGCGGCACCCACGAGGAGGGCTTCCGCCGCGCGATCACCGAGGTGTTCAAGGAGTACGCGCGCAACACGCGTGGACTGCTCACCAAGAAGGACCCGGACCTCGTCGGTGACGACCTCCGCGAAGGCCTCGTCGCGGTCGTGTCGCTCAAACTCCCCGACCCACAGTTCGAGGGCCAGACCAAGGGCCGGCTCGGCTCGACCATCGCCCGCGGCTACGTCCAGCAGGTGCTGGCCGACGAGCTGCGCGCCTGGCTGCCCAAGAACAAGGCCGGCGCCAAGAAGGTGGTCCAGCGGGCGGTCGTCGCCGCGAAGTCCCGGCAGGCGGCCAAGGCCGCCCGCGAACTGACGCGCCGCAAGGGCCTGCTCGACAGCCAGTCCGCCGGCCTGCCCGGCAAGCTCGCAGACTGCACGTCACGCAACCCCGAGGAGACCGAGCTGTACGTCGTCGAGGGTGACTCGGCCGGCGGCTCGTCCAAGATGGCCCGCGACCGCCAGACCCAGGCGATCCTCCCCCTGCGCGGCAAGGTCCTCAACGTCGAGAAGGCCCAGCTCCGCCGGGT
>JBFJMP010000157.1:0-6169 GCA_041633895.1 Nitriliruptoraceae bacterium | reverse complement strand
TCGGGCAGCCCGTACACGTGCTTGCCGGTCAGGACGCGTTCGCCGTCCGGCTCGAAGAACGGCAGGACGCGTGGCGCCGACCCCGTCGCGATGAGCACGTAGTCGGCGTGCAGCACCTCCTCCGTCCCGTCGGCGGCCGCCGCCGTGACCTCGTGGTAGCCCGACACGCGCCCCCACGCCCGCAGGATCCGCACGCCGGCCGCCTCGACCTTGCGCTCGATGTCCGCGGACTGGGTCGCGCCCAGGTCGAGCACTCGCCGGCCCACCTCCGGGAAGTCCACGACCGAGCGGTCGACCTCGGACAGCCCGGCGACGTGGATGCCCATCGCATCCGCGGTGTGGACCCACTCCATCGCCTCAGCGGCGGTGATGAGCGCCTTGGACGGCACGCAGTCCCACAGGACGCTGTTCCCTCCGAGCCCCTCGGCGGCGACGACGGTCACGTCGGCACCGAGTTCGGCGGCGACGAGGCTCGCCTCGTAGCCGGCGGGGCCACCGCCGAGGATGACGATCTTCTGGGTCACAGTGCACCTCTGGTCGACGCCCAAGGTAGTTGAGGACGGTCGGGTGCCCCACGCGCCCCACCTGGCCGTCGATCACCCGGCGCGCGCACCGCTGCGAGGCCAGGCAGAGCATCTCCGATCCGCTCGATTGTGGATTCCACAATCACAGGTCCCGAAGTGTTGGCCCATGCGGGCAGGACTGCGCCCTAGCGTTGGAGAAACTCACAGCGTGGGTTTGTCTGGCACATCGGGAGAGGGGCCGGGACATGGACCTGGTGTTGAAGCCTGGCGTCATCGCATTCGTCGCCTGCCTGTTGTTGGTCGCAAGCCTCGCGGAGGCGTTCGAGCGGCCGGACGGGGAGCCGGCGACGGTCGCCATCGACGATGCGGCGTCACCGACGCCCGAGGCATCGCCGTCGACGGCCGCGTCGCCGACGCCCCGCGGGTCGGCGACGCCGAGCGCGACCGAGACCGCCACGGACGGGGCGACGCCGTCCGCGACCGAGACGGCGGGAGCCGACGGCGACGGTGACACGCCCTCGACGGACCCGTCGCAGCCGCAACCGAGCCCCACCGCCGGTGAACCGTCCCCGGCCCCGAGCGCGTCGACGCCCCCGTCGGAACCCCCGCCCCCGGTGGGCCCGCGCGAGGCCACGCTGTACGACGACGACGCCAAGACGGTCGGGATCACCGACGACCGCATCTCACTGTGCGGCCACGCCGCCCTGTCGCTCGCGGCCGCGTTCAACACCTCCCCCGACGACCTCAACGTGTACTGGGAGATGGTCGCCGCCCAGGGGGGCATCCACGGGCGCACGGTGGACGTCGAGTGGAAGGACGACGCCTACAGCGGCGACACGGCCGTGACGGCCGCCGAGAACTGCAAGTCCGAGAACCCCTTCTTCATCATGGGCGGCATCGGCTTCGACCAGATCCCGCAGGTACGGGCGTGGGCCGAGCAGAACCAGATGCTCTACCTCCACCACATCGCGGTGGCACCGTCCGCGACCCCGACCTACAGCTTCTCGCTGAGCCCGACCGTGCAGGCCATGGGTGAGCAGTTCGGTCGCCACATCGCCGGCCAGTACGCCGACCGCAACGTCGGGATCATCTGGCGCGACTCCGAGAACTGGCGCCCCGGCCGCGACGCGGGCCGCGCGGTCCTCGACGCCGCCGGCGTGGCCGTCGTCGGTGACCACGGCGTCGGCAACAACCAGGGTGTCTACACCCAGCAGCTCAACGACCTGCGCACGAAGGGTGCCGACGTCGTCTGGGTGTGGGAGAACGCGCTCAACGCCGCCCAGATCATCAACCAGGCGTCATCGCAGGGCTACCGCCCCACGTGGGTCGTGTTCCCGTTCCAGACCACGCTGGACGTGCTGTCGGGGCGCGACCAACTGCAGATCGACGGCGTGTCCTCGTGGCCCAGCTACGTCGAGGGTGGCTACGGCGGCGCGTTCCCCGAGTACGGCTTCGACGCCGAGATCGCGGCCTTCGAGCAGGCCTACGCCACCTACCGCCCCGGCGTCGAGCCCAACGACCTGCTGTGGCAGGTGTGGGTCGGCAACAAGGTCCTGCACCGGATGCTCAGCGACTGTGGCCCGGACTGCAACCGGAACCGCTTCGCCGGGATGATGCTCGACGGCTACCGGATGCAGGTGAACCCGGCGTGCCCGGTCGACTTCGCCGACAGCCGCTCGGTCGGCAACCACATCGGGGGCTGGCGCTTCTTCTCGATGCGTTCGTTCCTGCATGGCAACAACCAGCTGGCCTTCGAGACGACGCGCTACTGCGTCACGTCGCTGGGCTGAGGAGCACCGACATGACCTTCGCCCTCGTCTCCGGCGTCGTCGTCGGCGCGATCTACGGCTTGTTCGCCGTCGGGATCGTGCTCGTCTACCGCGGTTCCCGGGTCATCAACTTCGCCGCCCCGGCGCTGGGCACGTTCGCGCTGTACCTCGCGTGGACGATGACCCACGAGCGGACCACGTCGTGGTGGACCGCCGCGATCCTCGCGATCCTCGCGACGGGTGCCATCGCGCTGCTGTTCGAGCGCCTCGTCGTCCAGCGAATGCACGCGGCGTCACCGCTGGCCATCGCCGTGGCGACGATCGGCCTGATGCTGCTGCTGACCGCGATCGAGTTGCTGTTCTGGGATCCCTCGCCCCGGTTCCTGCCCGGCCCGCTGGAGGGCGACGGCATCCGGGTCGCCGGACTCGTCATCAGCCCGACCCAACTGCTGTCGCTCGTCGTGGTGGCGGGCCTCGGCTACGGGTTGACGCAGTTCCTGCGCCGCACCGACTTCGGGCTCGGCGTGCAGGCGGCCGCGATGGACCCCGCGGCACTGCGCCTGGTCGGCGTCCCGCTGGCCGAGGTGTCCGGCTTCGTGTGGGCGACCGGCGGGATGCTGGCTGCCATCGCCGCCCTGCTCGTCGAGCCGACCATCGGCGCGTTCGGGCCCGGCTTCATGACCCAGGCGTTCTTCGTCCCGTCGCTGGCCGCCGCGCTGGTGGGCGGGCTGGACGACGTCAACGGGGCGTTCGTCGGCGGCATCGTCGTCGGCGTGCTCAGCGAGCTGACGAGCTGGGCGTTCCTCGGTTCGTCCGTGCCCGGGGCATCGACCGTCGCGGTGTTCATCCTCATCGTCGTGGTGCTGCTCGTGGTGCCCGGTGGTCTGGTCGGGGCCCTGCGGGAGCGCCTGCGGACCAACCTGCTCGCAACGGCCACCGGGGGCCTGTCATGACCAGCCGTCGTGCCGCCGCCCTCGCCGCCCTCGCCGTCGTCGCCCCGGTCCTGCTCGGGCACACCACCGGCATCGCCAGCGTCTGGTACCGCATCGTCGCCATCGGCGTGACCTACGCCCTGATGACGCTGTCGCTCAACGTGCTGATGGGCTACGCCGGCCAGATCTCGCTCGGGCACGCCGGCTTCCTCGCCGTCGGCGCCTACACCAGCGGCCTGCTGACCTCACGCGCCGACCTGTCGTTCGTGATCGGCTTCATCGTCGCCGGGCTCGTCGGGGGCGCCGTGGCCCTGCTCGTCGGCCTCCCGGCCCTGCGCCTGCGTGGCCTGCTGCTCGCCGTCACCACCATCGGATTCCTGGTGATGATGACCGAGTCGGTCCTGCAGTGGCGCTGGCTGTCGCGCGGCTCGGCCGGTGTCGAACTCCCGCGCCCCGAACTCGGCCCGATCTCCCTCGCCGAGAACAGCGACTACCTCGCGTTCCTGCTGCTCCTGTTCCTCGCGTTCTGGATCCTCGACGAGCACCTGACGTCGTCGCGGCTGGGCCGTGGCTTCCTCGGCATCCGCGAGGACGAACAGGTCGCGGCGTCGTACGGCATCGACATCGCCCGGACGAAGCTGACCGCGTTCGTGCTGTCCGGCGTGCTCGCCGGCATCGCCGGGGCGGCGTTCGGCCACCTCGCGCTGCTGGTCAACTCGTCCACGTTCAGCCTGCAGTTCTCGCTGTCGATCGTGGCGTGGGTCATCATCGGCGGGCTCGGTTCCCGCGTGGGCGTCGCCGTGTCGGGCCTGCTCTTCGGCATCTTCCCGCCGACGTTCGAGCGCCTGATCACGTGGGACCCGATCCGTGACCACCTCGACAACCTCGTGCTGGTGATCGGGGCGACGCTGTTCCTCGTGACGATCACCATCAACCCGAACGGGTTCGTGGGCGCGGTCCGCGAGAAGCGCGAGGAGAAGGAGGCCGACGCCGCCCGCAAGGCGCTGCGAGCCGGCCTCGACGACGCGGAGGACCCGACGCTGCCGTCCCTGCCGGTCCCCCCGGCGCGGCACGGCGACCTCGCTCCCGGCACCACCGTGCTCGAGGTCAGCGACATCGTGGTCCGCTTCGGCGGCCTGACCGCCGTCGACCACGCCAGCTTCGAGGTCAAGGCCGGCGAGATCGTCGGCCTCATCGGCCCCAACGGCGCCGGCAAGACCACGCTGTTCGACGCGATCGGTGGGTTCAACCAGCCGCGCTCCGGGTCGGTGCGGCTGCTGGGGCGCGACCTCAGCGACCTGCCCGCACACGAGCGCGCCAACGCCGGGCTGGGGCGCACCTTCCAGCGCACCGGCCTGGCCATGGCGCTGACGGTTCGCGAGAACCTGCTGCTGGCCCAGTACGCGCTGGCGTCCTACGACAACCTCGCCGCACTGGCACGCACGAGCGCGGTGCGCGACGCGGAAGCCGTCCTCGGTGCCCGCGCCGACGAGGTCATCGAGGCGCTCGGTTTCCAGGCATTCAGCGATCTGCCCGTGCGACACCTGTCCGGTGGCCAGCGCCGCATCGTCGAGATCGCCTGCACGCTGGCCACCGCCCCGGACCTGCTGATGCTGGACGAGCCGACGGCCGGCATGGCCCCCGCCGCGGTCGAGAACCTCGCCGACCGCCTGCGCGAACTGCGCGACGAGCACGGCCGCACGATCCTGCTGATCGAGCACCACGTGCCCCTCGTGCTCGACGTCTGTGACCGGATCGTCGTCCTCGACCAGGGCCGCGTCATCGCCACCGGCGAACCGGACGCCATCCTGTCGGACGCGAACGTGCTGCAGGCCTACCTCGGCGAACGCGCCGCACGCCAGGCCGGCCTGCTGCCGGACGACGACGTGGCCGGCGAACGGGACGGGGAGTTGGTGGGATGAGCGACGACGTGACGCCACGACTGCAGCTGGACGGCATCGCCACCGGGTTCGGTGGCAACACCGTCCTGCACGGGGTCGACCTGACCGTCGCCCCGGGCGAGATCGCCGGGGTGCTCGGCCTCAACGGGGCGGGCAAGTCCGTGACGATGAAGGTGGTCGCCGGGCTGCAGCCCGCGTGGGAGGGGCGCGTCCTGCTGGACGGCCACGACATCACCGACCTCCCCGCCGAGGAGCGGGTGGCGGCCGGACTCGGCCACGTCACGCAGGGCCGTCAGGTCTTCGACGGGCTGACCGTCGAGCAGAACCTGCGCCTGGGCGCCTACACGCTCCGCCGACGCCACCCTGAGCGCTACGCCGAACGCCTCGAGGCGATGTTCACGCGCTTCCCCCGACTCAAGGACCGCCGCTCGCAGCCCGCCGGCACGATGTCCGGCGGCGAACAGGCCATGCTGGCCGTGGGGCGCGCCCTGATGTCGAACCCCTCGCTGCTGCTCGTCGACGAACCGTCGGCGGGGCTCGCCCCGGCGATCGTCGCCGAACTCTTCGACCTGCTGCGGTCGGTCAACGAGGACGGCGTGACGATCCTCCTCGTCGAGCAGAACGTCGCCTTCGCCCTCGATGTCGTCGACAGCGTCCACGTCCTGCAGCGGGGCCGGGTCGTCCACGCCGGGGCCACGGACGAACTCGACCGCGACGAACTGGCCGCCCACCTCGGCATCGGCCGACTCCTGACGGCCAGCGTGGGACGGTCCGGGCGATGACCAACGTCGTGCCGCTCGGACGGGACTCGCCGCTGGCGCGCCCTGGTGCGCGCGTGCTCGTGGGCCTCCCCGACCTGCTGCCGACGATGGGTGCGGCCTACCGCGGCGAGATCGCGGAGTACGCGGCGATGGCACCCGACGACTTCGACCACGTCCTGTCCACCTCGCGCGCCTTCATCGGCCGCTTCGCCGAACTGCTCCGTGACGGCGTCGACCGGCCACTGCCCGACCACGCGCGGCTCAAGGAGGCGGGGCGCCGCC
>JBFJMP010000156.1:0-6184 GCA_041633895.1 Nitriliruptoraceae bacterium | reverse complement strand
CGAGCGCCTCGCCCTCGCGGCGCAGCGTGAGGCGGCCGGTCACGGGGGCCGAGGCCTCGAGGTGCACGCGCACGATCGTGGCGCGACCGGCTGCGAGCGCCTCGTCCGCCACCAGGCGTTGGTGGGTGCCCGTGTTCTGGGCGTCCAGGCGCACACCGCCAGCACCCTGCGAGACCTCGACGATCCCGACGCGCACGTCGCTGCGGGGATCGGCCGGGCTCGTGTCGTCCGGGGCGGCTCCGGCAGGTCGCGACACGACCACGTCCAGGCTGTCGGTCGCGACCGCCCCGGACGCCGAACGGACCACCACGCCCACGCGCCCCGCTCCGGCCTCCACGCGACCTCGGGTCCAGGCGAGCACACCGTCCGCAGTCGGCACCAGCGAGACCGGTCCGATCGCGCGGACCTGTTCGACCCCGGGTACCTCAGGGTCGGTCCAGGCCTGCCACATCGTCACGTCGAGGTCCGTGCTGCCCGCAGCGATGGCGGCCACCATCGCGATCGGGGTGTCCACGGGCACCTCGACGCGCCCGTCGAGCCCATCACTGCCCACCGGGTCCAACTCGACCGTGATGACCTCCGTGGCCGTCGGCGGTGACGGGGCGACGACGAGCCGGTCGACCACCTCGTCCACGTCCGCACCGTCGGCGGTCGCGTCGACGACCAGCCGGGAGAAGGCCGTGCCGTCCCCGACGGTCACGCAGGTGGTCACCGGCGCGGGACCCGCGGGAAGGGTCGCCGTCGCCGTCGCGACGACCGTGCCGTCGTCCGTCAGGGCCGTGAGGGTGACGCTCCCCGCCGAACCGTCGTCACGGCGACCGACATGGAGGCCCGCCCAGCCAGCGGACTCGTCCAGCTCCAGCGCCAGGGCGCCCAACCCGTCGTGCACGAGGGCCAGCGGCGGCGAGGCCGTCCCCGACGTCGCCAGCACCACCCGAGCCGTGCCCGAGTCCCCGCCGACCCGGATTCCGTCGGCGAGCTCCACGACCTCCGCGTCCACGTCGCGGTCGTCGACGTCGACCACGGTTGCGCCTGCGAACGGCTGGCACGCCCCGGCAAGGGGCTGCGGCAGCCCCTCCTCGTCCAGGCGCAGGTCCGTCGGGGGGCCGAAGCCACCGTCGATGTCGTCCTGGGCCGCTGCCGCGCCGGCTCCCGCCGAGAGCACCAGCAGGGCGACGAGCACGCCGACCGGTCGGGTGGGGCGGGTCATGGGTGCGGCAGCCACTTCGTCAGCGTCTCGAGGACCGCGGCATCCTACGGGCGCGTGGGGAGGTCGCCCCGGAGGCACCGCCCGGTAGCGTGCGAGCATGGTTCGCACACACCTCGATGTCGCGTCGGGTTGGCCGGTTCGTCCCGAGGCCGCCGACGCCCACGCCCACGCCCTGGCCGTCGCCTGGGCCGACCCGGCCGGCCGCCATGCCGAGGCGCGGGCGGCCCAGGACCTCCTCCAACGCGCGAACGAGACGGTGGCCCACCATCTCGTCGCCCGTCCCGACGACGTCGTGTGGACCGGCTCCGGGACGGAGGCCGTCACGCTGGCCGTCTGGGGCACCGCGCGTGCGGCGGTGCTGCGCGGCGACCCCCGTCGACACCTGGTGGTCTCGGCGGTCGAGCACTCGTCCGTGCTGGCGACCGCGGCGCGACTTGCCGAGATCGACGGCTTCGAGGTCACGACCGTGCCGGTGGACCGCGCAGGACGGGTCGACGCCGACCAGATGATCGCGGCCCTGCGCCCCGACACGCTCGCCGTCCACCTCCAGCACGCGAACCACGAGGTCGGGACGATGCAGCCGACCCATGAGGTGTCCCTGGCCTGCCGCGAACGCGACGTGCTCCTGCACGTCGACGCGTGCCAGACCGTCGGCCAGGTCGGGGTGACCCTGCCGCAGGTGGGCGCCGACCTGGTGTCGGCGTCCGGCGCGAAGTTCGGTGGCGTCCGCGGTGTCGGCCTGCTGGTCATGGGCGAGCGGGCGCGGCTTGCTCCCATGGTCGAGGGTGACGACCGCCAACGCGGACGACGCTCCGGGGCGGTGGACGTGCCGGGCATCGCCGCGACCGCCGTCGCCCTGCACGTGGCGACCAGCCGGATGGACGCCGAGCGTTCGCATCGCGAGGCGCTGCGGCGACGCCTGCGCGACGGCCTCGTCGCCGTCGTCGACGACGTGGTCGTCCACGGCCCGTTGGCCGAGACGCATCCCGGGATCGTGGCGGCCAGCGCCCTGTACGTCGAGGGCGCGGCGCTCGCGGACGCACTCGACGAACAGGGGTTCGCGGTCCACACCGGGTCGGCGTGCTCCACGCGGTCCGGCGAGCCGTCGCACGTGCTGGTGGCGATGGAGGCCCTGACGCACGGCCACGTGCGCTTCAGCGTCGGTGGGGACACGCCGCCCGAAGCCGTCGACGACGCCATCGAGGCCTACGGTGCGACGGTCCGTGCCCTCCGCGACCAGATCGGGGCGCCGTCGTGAGCGAACCGCAGTCCCCCACCGACGAGGTCCTCGTCGACGCGCGCGGCCTGGCGTGCCCGCAGCCCGTGATCGAGCTGGCGACGGCCGCGGGTGCCGCCAGCGTTGGCACGCGGATCACCGTCCTGGCCGACGATCCGGCGGCACGCGTGGACATCCCGGTCTGGTGCCGGATGCGTCGGCACCGGCTGCTGGACATCACCGACACGGACGACGCCGTGTCGTTCCTCGTCGAGATCCTCGCGACCTGAGACATGCACGACGGCCACCCGTGGAGGGTGGCCGTCGAGGGGTTCTGGTGGTGGCGCCGCCTCAGAAGGAGGCGCTGTCACCGCAGGCGCAGGAGCCACCGGCGTTGGGGTTCTCGATGGAGAACCCGGAGGCCTCGAGGCTCTCCTTCCAGTCGATGACCGCGCCCTGCATGTAGGGGGCGGACATCCCGTCGATGCGGATGGTCACGCCGTGCTGCTCGGCGACGATGTCACCGTCGAGCTTGCGGTCGTCGAAGTAGAGGGCGTAGCGGAAGCCGGCGCAGCCGCCAGCCTGGACGGCGACACGCAGCGCGATGTTGTCCGCGTCCTCGTCGTCGCTGATGAAACCCAGGACCTTGTCGGCCGCGTTCGGGGTCAGCGTCAGGACATCGGTCGCGGGGGCTTCCGGCGTCGCAGTGGTCGCGTCAACAGTCGTGTCTGCGCTCATTCGGACGGCTCCTTGTGGATGGGCGTCACGTGCGGGAACGCCCAGTGTATCCACGATGTTCCCGCCCTCGCCCGGACCTCCGTCACCCACGCTCAGGCGTGGGCGGCCATCTGCCGTGCGGCGGCCGTCAGTGCGGCCATGGCCGTGTCGGTGTCCGTTCCCGGTGCATGCACGACCTGTTCGATGCCCGGGACGTGGTCCAGACCGCCCCCGACCACGGCTCGCACGGGCACGCCACGCGCCCCGGCACGGCGCAGGACCTCGCCCACGACCTTGCCGCGGGTCGAGGTCGCGTCGAGGCGCCCCTCGCCCGTCAGGACCAGGCCGGCACCGTCCAGCGCGTCGTCGAGCCCCACGAGGTCGGCCACCCGCCTGGCACCGGGTGTCATGACCGCGCCCAGCCCGACCATCAGGCCGAACCCGAGCCCCCCGGCCGCGCCGGATCCTGGGACCTCGCGCGTGCCGGGGCGGTCGAAGTCACGTTCGGCCACGTCGGCCCACGTGGCCAGGGCCTGCTCGAGCGCCGCGACGTCGTCGGGCGTCGCGCCCTTCTGGGGCCCGTAGACGGGCGCTGCCTGGTCGAGCGTGTCCTCCACGTCCGCGAGCAGTTCCACCTCGAGGTCGTCGTCGACCTGGGCCCAGCCCCGCTCCACGCTGGCGACCCGACCGAGGTCGGCGCCGCCGATCTTGAGCCCGGACCCGTCGGCGACCCGCAGCCGGAAGCCGAGACCGGTGAGTGCGCCGGCCCCGCCGTCGACCGTCGACGAGCCGCCGAGGCCGACGAGGATGCGCGTCGCGCCGGCGGAGACCGCGAGGTCGATCAACTCGCCGACGCCGTAGGTGGTGGTCCGCATGGGCGTGCGGCGGTCGTCGGGCACCAGGGCCAGCCCACAGGCGACGGCGGACTCGATGACCGCCGTACCGTCGGCGCGCAGGGACACCCAGCCGTCGGTCGGCAGGCCGAGCGGGCCGCACACCTCGCCGGTCACCGCGATGTCATGGCCGGTGTGGACCACGTCGAGCAGGCCCTCGCCCCCGTCGGACATCGGCACGACGACGACCTCGTCGTCGGGGCGCTCCGCGTGCCAACCCTCGGCCAACGCCGCGGCCGCCTCACGGGCGGTCAGCGTGCCACCGAACGAATCCGGCGCGATCACGACGCGCACGTCGTCTCCTCGAGGTGGTGGGGTCGGTGGGCTGGCGCTGCGGGTGGAGGCTACTCAGCGAGCGGCCGTGACCGCACGGGAGACCCGGGATCCACCTGCTGGTAACCTTGCCGTCACACGAGTTTTTGTCATCCTGACAATAACTCCCCCGCCGAATCGAGCAGCCCATGTCGCAGGCGACCCTTCCCTCGCCCGAGGCCGGCGCACGCCCGCGCGCCGCGACCGTGCGTCCCGACCCGTCGTCCCCGACGATCCCGGTCGACTCGCCCCTCCTGCTGCTGGGCCGCAACTCCGCCACCAGCACCGAGAAGGGCGTCTACTGCCCCGGCGACCTGCCGTCCCCGTCGGACCCCGGTCTGGTCGAGCGCGCTCGCGCCGCACGTGACACCCTCGGCGACCGGGTGGTCATCCTCGGACACCACTACCAGCGCGACCAGGTGATCGACTTCGCCGACGAACGCGGCGACTCGTTCGCGCTGTCGCGGTTCGCGGCGGACGCGAAGGCCGACACGATCGTGTTCTGCGGCGTCCACTTCATGGCCGAGTCCGCCTCGATCCTCGCGCGCGAGGACCAGACGGTGATCCTGCCGGACATGGCGGCCGGGTGCTCGATGGCCGACATGGCCGAGATCCGCCAGCTCCAGGACTGCTGGGCCCGCCTCGAACGCGCCGGCGTCACCGAGACGACGGTGCCCCTGACCTACATGAACTCCACCGCCGCCATCAAGGCGTTCTGCGGCGAGCGGGGCGGCGCCATCTGCACCTCGTCCAACGCACCCCGAGCCATGGCGTGGGCGTTCGACCAGGTCGAGGCCGAGGCGCCCAAGGTCCTGTTCCTGCCCGACCAGCACCTCGGCCGCAACACGGCCGTGCTCGGCCTGGGCATGGACCTCGACGACTGCGTGGTCTACGACCCGTGGCAGCCCGACGGTGGCCTCACCGACCAGGAACTGCGCGATGCCCGCGTGATCCTCTGGAAGGGCCACTGCTCGGTCCACGCCCGCTTCATGCCCGAGATGGTCACCGCGGCGCGCGAGCGCGTCCCGGACCTGCAGGTCTTCGTCCACCCCGAGTGCCGCCACGAGGTCGTGCTGCAGGCGGACCGCGTGGGTTCCACGAGCCAGATCCTGAACTGGGTCGAAGATGCCCCGCCGGGCACCCCCATCGCCATCGCCACGGAACTGAACCTCGTGAAGCGACTGGCGGACGAGAACCCCGACAAGCAGGTGATGTTCCTCGACGACACCGTCTGCTTCTGCGCCACGATGAACCGCATCGACCTGCCCCACCTCGTGTGGGTGCTCGAGAACCTGGTCGACGGCCACGTCGTCAACGAGGTCCGCGTGGACGACGAGACGCGCCGCTGGGCGCGGCTGGCGTTGGACCGGATGCTGGCCCTGCCGGGCGCCGACGTGTCGATGAACGCCGTCGGCGACTGAGTCCGCGGCGCGGACGGGCCTCCCTGTCCGTCCGTCCGTGGTCCACCGCCCGGACCGCCTCCGAACCTCGTGTGACCCCGACACACGAGGACAACAGGTGACCACGACCGACCACGAGCCCGGCCAGGACCTCGACGCGCGCACCATCGAGTCCGAGCACCACGACCAGCACGCCGCCCCGGCCGGCGGTCCCGAGCCGACCGCCGACGAAGAGGCCGCCGCAGAGCGCGCAGCCCCCGTCGACCCGCAGGTGGCCGCCACCTACAAGGACCAGTTGGAGCGCGGCGCGGCGCTCGAGGGCGAGGGCGCGGTCGACGTCGCCAACGACGGTCGCGAGCCCGAGGTCCCGTGACCGGCGCGGTCGGGCGACCGACCTGACATGTCGAAGGCCCCGGCGCGGTTGCGTCGGGGCCGT
>JBFJMP010000155.1:0-6207 GCA_041633895.1 Nitriliruptoraceae bacterium | reverse complement strand
GGGCCACTGGAGAGCCCCACCTGGACGGTCGTGCCGTCGGCGACGCGCTCGCCCTGGGCCGGCTCCTGACGAGCCACCAGTCCGTCCGGTACGTCGCCGGACGGGATGACGTCCGTGACGGTGAGGCGCAGTCCGTGCGTGCTGAGGATCTGTTCGGCGCGGGCACGCGACTGGCCGGACAGGTCCGGGACCGTCCGGGTGATGTCCGAGCCGTCACCGAACGCGGACATCAGGAGGAACACGACGAGGGCGGCCGCGACCAGCGAACCGAAGCCGAGCAGGCCGTAGCCCATCAGCCGGCGGCGACGCTGGGTGCGCGCCCCGGTGGCTGCGCCGGGGTTCACCGGGTCGAGCAGGGCGGTCTCGTTGGCACGCATGACCGCGGGCGCAACGACGTCGTGGCCGGACAGGGCCCGCAGCAGGTCCTCGCGGAGCATCGCGGCCGACTCGTACCGGTTGACCGGGTTCTTGGCCATGGCGCGCACGCAGATGGCCTCGGCCGGGCCGGACAGGCCCGGGTTCAGGTCGCGCGGCGGGCGGGCCAGTTCCTGGACGTGCTGGTAGGCGACGGTGACCGGGGTCTCGCCGTGGAACGGCTGCTGGCCGGTGAGCAGTTCGTACAGGACGACGCCCAGCGAGTAGACGTCGGACCGGGCGTCGACGGGGCGCCCCTGTGCCTGCTCGGGGGAGAGGTAGGCGGCGGTGCCGAGCACGGCTGCGGTCTGGGTGACGTTGCTGTCGCTGTCGATCGCGCGGGCGATGCCGAAGTCGGTCACCTTCACGGTGCCGTCGTCGGCCAGCAGGATGTTGCCGGGCTTCACGTCGCGGTGGACCAGCCCACGGTCGTGGGCGTACTGGAGGGCGAGGCCGACGTCCGCGCACACCTCGAGGGCGCGCTGCTCGGTCAGGCCGCCGGCCCGGATGGCCTCCTGGAGGGAGCGGCCCTGGACGAGCTCCATGACGATGAAGCGCAGGCCGGTGTCGCGGTCCACGCCCGTGTCGAGGACCGTCACGATGTTCGGGTGGTTCAGGCCGGCGGCCCGCCGACCCTCGTCGGTGAAGCGCTCCTGGAAGCCCTCGTCGTCGTTGAAGCGCGGCAGCAACACCTTGATCGCCACCTGGCGGTCGAGGTTCGCGTCGTAGGCCTCGTAGACCTCCGCCATCCCGCCCCGGCCGAGGAGGCGGTCGAGGTGGAAGCGGCCGGCAAGCACGCGTTCGTTCACTTGTTGCTCCTGCGGGCGTGGGTGCGGGCGAGAGTGTCGCTCATCGGAGGGCAGCTTCCATCACGGCCTTCGCGATCGGGGCCGCGACGGCACCGCCGCCGTCCCCTCCTGCGTCAGGCACCACGACGGCCACGGCGACCTCGTCACCGGCGAAGCCGACGAACCATGCCGTCGGGGTGTCGTCCGCCGGGTTCTCCGCGGTTCCTGTCTTGCCGCCGACCTCGACGCCGGGGATCGCTGCACGCGTCCCCGTTCCGCGGTCGACCACGTCGATCATCATGGCGCGCAACTGCTGGGCGGTGCGGGAACTGAGACCGGCCGGGGCGTCGCTGCCCGTCCAGTTCGAGTCGGCCGACCCGCGCAACAGGCGGCCGGCCGGGTCCAGCACGTCGGCGACCACGTGGGGTCGGACCATCTGGCCGTCGTTGGCGATGGCGGCGACGATGAGCGCAGCGTACAACGGCGTGATGCGGACGTCGCGCTGACCGATCGCGGACTGGGCGGTGGCCGGCGGGTCGAGCTCGCGCGGGATCGCCGAGTCGACGACCGGCAGCTCGTAGGGCACCTCGGTGTTGAAGCCGAGCCGTTCCGCCGTGTCCACGAGGGTGTCCGCGCCGAGCTCGACGCCGAGTTGGGCGAACACCGTGTTGCAGGACACCCGCAGGGCGTCGGCCAGCGAGATCGTCGGCCCGCCGTCACCGCAGTTGCCCGGCGAGAAGTTGGGGATCGCGACCGAGGTCTGGGGCGGGGTGTACTCGGCGAGGTTCGTCAGCGCGGTCGTCGGCTCCAGACCTCGCTCGAGGGCGGCGGCCGCGACGACGAGCTTGAACGTCGAGCCCGGCGGATACGTGTCACGGGTGACGCGGTCCAGCAACGGCTGGTTGGGATCCGTCGTCAGCGCGTCCCAGGCACTGAGGATCCCCGTGGCGTCGTGTGACGACAGCAGGTTCGGGTCGTAGGTCGGGTTGGCGTAGCTGGCGAGGATGGCGCCGGTCCTCGGGTCGATCGCGACCACGGCGCCCGTGCGGTTGCCCAGTGCGGTGGCCGCCGCGTTCTGGACGACCGGGTCGATCGTCAGGCGCACCGTGTTGCCGACGGGGTCGCGACCGACGAGCAGGGCCGTGAGGTTCTCGGCCAGGGCGCCGGTCGGGGCGCCGGTCAGATCGGTGTTCAGCGTGGACTCGAGGCCCGCTCGGCTGAGCACGAACGAGTAGTAGCCGGTGAGGTGGGCGTACAGCTCGGGCTCGAGGTACTCGCGCAGGTACTTGAGGTCGTCGTTGGTCAGGACCGACCGCACGATCTCGGTGTCGCCGACCACGATCGAACCGCGGTCGATCTCGTACTCGCGCGCCAGCAGGCGACGGTTGGCCGGGTTCCGGGCGAGGTCCTCGCCGCGAACCAGCTGGATGAGGTTGAGGTTCACGAACAGGACGCCGAAGAGCACCAGCATCACCGTCGCCACGCGCTTGATCTGTCGGTTCATGCGCTGGCCCCCGCAGGGCGCCCACGGCGGGGCCGCTCGGCGCTGGCCCGGCGTGCGCGGCGCGACTCGTCGGAGATGCGCAGCAGCAGGGCGACGAGCACGTAGTTGGCGACCAACGACGACCCGCCGTACGACACGAAGGGCAGGGTGATGCCGGTGAACGGGACCACGCGCGTGATGCCGCCCACGATGACGAACACCTGCAGCCCGAGCACCGTGGTCAGGCCGGCCGCGAGCAGCGTCCCCGCCTCGTCGGCGGCGGTCATGGCGATCCGGTAGCCACGGACGACGATCAACAGGAACGCGACCAGCACGGCCGTCGCGCCCAGCAGGCCCAGCTCCTCGCCGAGTACGGCGAAGATCGCATCCGTCTCGGCATAGGGGATGTCACCGGGACGGCCCAACCCCAGGCCGGTGCCGGTCAGGCCCCCGGTGCCGAGGGCGAACGTGGCCTGGGCGATCTGGAAGCCGTCGTCGTTGAGCCGTGACCACGGGTCGATCCAGATCGCCACGCGACTCTGCACGTGGTCGAACTGGAGCCAGGCGAGCAGTGCCCCGAACGAGAAGGTGACCCCGCCGACGAGTGGGTACGACAGGCGCCCCGTCGCGATGTACAGCATCGTCACCGAGACACCGAAGAACAGCAGGCCGGAGCCGAGGTCGCGCTGGTAGACGACGATCCCGAGGGCGATGCCCGCAGCCGCGATGACCGGGCCCAGATGGCGCGGCTCGGGCAGCAGGAACGGGCCGATGCGATGGGTCGCCACGGACAGGAGGGCCCGCGTCCGTTCGAGGTAGCCCGTCAGGAAGATGACGAGGCCGATCTTGGCGAACTCGCCGGGTTGGAAGCCGATCGGTCCCAGGTTCACCCACAGGCGTGCGCCGTTGATCGCCCCGGGCGAGATCGGCGGGACGAGGGGCAGGAGGAGCAACCCGATGGTCACCAGCCCGATCGTGTAGTGGTACCGGGTCAGCTGCTGGTGCCGGCGGATCAGGACGACGGTCAACGCGAAGGCGACGAGGCCGACGAAGGTCCACGTCGTCTGGGCGGGTGCGAGCTGTTCGGTCGGCGGGGCGGAGAAGTCCACGCGGCGGATCAGGACGAGGCCCAGACCGTTGAGCAGGAACACCGCGGGCAGCAGCACGGGGTCGGCGTCCGGCGCGAAGCGGCGCACGATGATGTGGGCACCGGCCGCGCCCGCACCGAGGGCGAGTCCGTAGGTCAGGGTGCCGGCCGGGATCGCCGCCGACTGCGACCAGCCCAGCAGCGTGTAGGCGGCCATCGCGATCACGAGGGCGCCCGCGAGGAGTCGGCGTTCGACGGACGCGGCAGCACGGGTGGCGTCGGTGTCGGTCATCCGGTCGTGTCGTCGTCGACGACCCAGTTGTCGACGAGGATGCGCGCGTCCTCGGCGCTGGTCACGGGCACGCCGGCTTCGACGTCGTCGACGAGGTGGGCCGGGAGGTCGTCGCGGCGGAGGTCGGTGGCTTCGAACTCCCACGACAGGTCCACCGGACCGATGCTCGCCGGCACGCCCTGGAAGATGGTCACGACGTCGCCGTCCAGGCCGACGTAGTAGGACCGCGACAGGAGGAAGCGACCACCAGCGAGCACGAGGACGAGGAGGAGGACGACGGCCACGATGATCGCCGTGAGGCGGTTCGGGCGACCGGGGCCGCTGCGGCCGGTGTTGTCCGCGGTGAACACGCCGCCGGTGTGGTCCTCGCTGAGGCGTCCCACCCGACCCAGGCGTGATGCCCAGTCGGCGCCGTCGCCGGAGTCCGGCCGGGTGCGCACCTGGACGGTCTCGCCGGCCGGGGGCTGCTCGGTGTTCGGCAGGCCGTCGACGCGGAGGACGACGACGGTGACGTTGTCGGGGGCGCCGGCCTCGATGGCGGCGTCGACCAGTCCCTTGGCGACCTCGTCGACGTCCTCGTTGTCGAGCAGGTCGGCGATCATGTCGTCCTCGACGGGACCGGTGAGGCCGTCGGAGCACAGCAGCAGCACGTCACCCGGGTCGAGGTCGAAGCTCATCGCGTCCACGTCGATGACGGGGTCCACCCCGATGGCGCGGGTGATGACCGAGCGCTGGGGATGGCGGTCCGCCTCCTCGCGGGTCAGGCGGCCCTGGTCGATGAGGCGCTGGACGAGGGTGTGGTCGGTGGTCAGCTGGCTGAAGCCGCCGTCGCGCAGGATGTACGCGCGCGAGTCGCCGACGTGGGCGACGTGGGCGCGGCGCCCCTCGACCATCACGGCCGTGAGCGTCGTGCCCATGCCGCGGTAGGAGGGGTCGTCGGCGGCCTTGGTGACGACGGCTTCGTTGGCGGCGACGACCGCGTCGCGCAGGGCGGCGGTGGCGGTCTCGGCGTCGGCGAACACCCGGCCGTCGAGCGCGACGATCGGTTGGAGGGCCGTGTGGCTCGCGACCTCGCCCGCGACGTGCCCGCCCATGCCGTCGGCGACCGCATACACGGAGTCGCCGACGTGGAAGGCGTCCTCGTTCGCCTCGCGGACCTTCCCGACGTCGGAGCGGCCGATGGCCTGGACCTGGATCATCGGCGGACCTCGATGCGGGTCTTGCCGATGCGCAGGTGGTCGCCTGCGGACAGGGGCGTGGGCTGGGTCACCTTCGCGCCGTTGAGGAAGGTGCCGTTGGTCGAACCGAGGTCACGGACCAGCCAGCGGTCGTCCTCGGGCAGGATCTGGACATGCTCGTCCGACACGTAGAGGTCGTCGACGAGGACCGAGGCGACGGAACTGCGCCCGAGGGTGACGGGGGTGCCGTTGAGGGCCACGACCTGGGGGGAGCCCGAGACGTGGTGGACGACGAGCTCGCGGGGCTGCCGGCGGATCTTGCGCTGGTCGGGGGCGACCGCGACCGGCTGGCGCGTCCGTGTCTGCTTGCGCTTCGACGGTCCGTAGAGGTCGAGGGCGATGACCTTCACGACGCGCAGCAGGAACAGGTACAGGCCCGCCAGCAGGGCGAGCTTGAGCAGCGTCAGCAGGCCGATGGGCATGTCAGCTCGTCCCGCGGAAGACGAGCTCGGCGTCGCCGACCACGATCTCGTCGCCGTCGGACAGCGGTTGCTCGGCGGCCTGCACGCCGTTGACGCGGGTGCCGTTGGTGGAGCCGAGGTCGAGCAGCCACCACGTGTCGCCTCGGCGGACGACGGCGGCGTGCTCGCGGGACACCGTGGTGTCGTCCACGTGGAGGTCGCACGACGCCAGGCGGCCGATCGTGTGGCGCGAGGCGGTCAGCGACAGGACGGCGCCGTCGGGGCCGGTGAGGGTGGCGGTCCGCGGCTGGGCGGTGGGCAGCGCGGTCGTCGCACCCGGGTCGGCAGCAGGGCCGGCCCCGCCGTCGGGCGAAGGCAGGTTCACGGGCTGGCGCGTGGGTGCCGGCGCCGGGGTCGGCGCGGGGCGCGCGGCGGGGCGCGACGCCGGGGCGGGACCGGTCGCCGCGTCGACACGCCCGACGAGTTCGTAGCGTCCGACGCGCT
>JBFJMP010000154.1:0-6222 GCA_041633895.1 Nitriliruptoraceae bacterium | reverse complement strand
TCGACACGGTGACCGAGTCCAGCCCGAAGCGGGCGACGACGAGGTCCAGCACCAGCGCCCCGGCCGCGATGACGTCGACGCGACCCGGCGCGATCGCCGGACGGGCGCGGCGCTGGTCGACCGACTCCGCGAGCAGGCGTTCGGTCCAGTCGTGGACGTCGTCCGCGCTGACCTGCAGGCCGTGGAGGTCGTCCGACTCGGCGTCGTCGAACCCGCCGACGAGGGCGGCGAGCGTGGTGATCGTGCCGGCGACACCGACCCCCGAGGCGAGGCGGGCGAGGTCCGCGCCCTGCGACACGAGGTCGTCCACGGCGTCGTCGATGGCTGCGCCGACCATGTCGCGCGCCCGGCCGACCTCGGCCGCGGACGGCGGGTCACCGGCGAGGTGGCGCTCGGTGACGCGAACCGCGCCAACCTGCATCGAGTGGGAGCCGGCCAGTCCCCCGCCGTCGTCACCGACGACGAGTTCGGTCGAGCCGCCGCCGATGTCGATGACGATCGTCGGGTGCGCGGGGTCGACGCCGCTGACGGCCCCGACGAACGACATCGTCGCCTCGTCGGTGCCGCTGAGGACCTCGGCCTCGACGCCCGTGCGTGCGCGCACGCCGTCGAAGTAGCGGTCGCGGTCAGCCGCGTCACGCACGGCCGAGGTCGCGGCGATGCGGACGGCGTCGCGGGCGACACCGGCCGCCTCCCAGCGATCGCGGTAGCCGGCGATCACGTCGAGCGTGCGTGCGAGCGCCGCGTCGTCGAGATGGCCGGTGGCGTCGACCCCCGCACCCAGGCGGGTCACCGTCGACGTCCGCACGAGCACCTCACCGGCAGCGTCCACGACCAGCAGTCGGGTCGTGTTCGTACCGCTGTCGACGGCCGCGCGGGGGCGCCCGGCCATCAGTCCTCGTCCGCCAGTCCGGCCTTGCGCAGCTCCTCCGTCCACGCCTCGCCGTCGTCGTCGGACACGCACGGTCCCGTGCACGGGACGGGGCGGGATGCCTCGACCGTCCAGGCGCCGATGACGTTGTCCCCGGTGGCGAGGTGGTGCCCGGCGTGGACGTGCAGGCACTTCACGTACTTCGGGTTGCCGCCCGCGTACGGGTTGCCGGGCAGCACCGGGTCGTCGGTCTGGGCGTTGCGCGCGTCGCGGTACCGCTCCATGGCCGCCGCGTACTCGCCCTGGAAGTCCGGGTCGGTGTCGAGGCGCTGGTTCAGGTCGACCATCGACTGGTCGGCCTCGAGCCGGCCGATCTGGCTGCGCAGGGCCGGGCACGTCTGCCAGTACATGGTCGGGAACGGGGTCCCGTCCGGCAGCAGCGGATCGACCCGGATCGCCGTCGGCAGGCCGTAGGCACAGCGGTGCACCACGGCCGAGCGGCCACGCGCGGGGCGGCCGAGCTGGGCCGACACGATGGCACGCTCGCGCACGCCTGCGTACGGCGCGGCGGAGGCGCGCTCGTAGGAGGCGTCCGGGTCAGGAGTGACGGGGTCGTCGACCGGCGGATCGCCGTCGACGCGCCCCGGGCGACCGGGGTCGGTCACATCCCGACGCGGCCTCGACGCTGACGACGGGCTTCGCCCTGGATCATCTGCGACTTGTGCATGAAGCGGCGGAGGCGCTTGTTGAAGTCCTTGTCCAGCTTGGACCGGAGGTTGACGGACTCCTCTTCCTCCCAGTCGGGCTGCGCGCGCTTGATCGACAGGTCGACCTTGCCGTCATCCTTGATGTCGAGGATCTTGACGTCGACCTCGTCGCCTTCGGCGAGGTAGGCGTAGATGTTCTCGACGAAGTCGCTGTCGACCTCGGAGACGTGCACGAGACCGGTGACCTTGCTGCCGTCGTCCACCTCGACCTCGACGAATGCGCCGTACTCCTCGAGACGAACGACCGTGCCCTTGACGATGGGTTCCTGCAGAACGACCAACTCCTCTTCACCGTCGACGGTCGCGCACGTTCGAGACGGCGGTTCTCGGTGCCAACGATCGAGGTGTCGACCGGTGGCTGTTCGGGGCCCGGCAGCGTGTTGACGGCCGGGGCGCGACGAACCGCGACACAGCGGTCGCGGCAGCACCACGGTACGGCCACTTGCACGCAGGGGCAAGGTACGACGGCCCCTGTCGGCCATCTGGGCCATGGCGCCGGGCGTCACCGTCCGCGACGATCCCATGGATTCCTTGACAGGATGTCCGACGCAGGACAGACTGGATGTTACAAGAGCGCGCTGTTTGTAACAGGCGTTCGATACCGCTACGGATCTGGGAGCCCTCGTGAGCACACACCGGTATGCCATCCCCGTCGAACAGACCAAGTGGGAACTGCCCGACACGACCTCCCACGTGCAGTTCAACTGGGAGTACGACGAGGGCCGCGACCGCCTGCTCAACCTGTACGACAAGGGCAAGCAGAAGCAGTGGGACGCCGCCGAGCGCATCGACTGGTCGATCGACATCGACCCCGACGACGTGTCGATGATGCCGGACGAGTACGTGCCCATCCACGGCTCGCCGCTGTGGGACAAGCTCAACCGCGCCGAGAAGAACAACGTGCGCCGGCACATGTTCTCGTGGCTGACGTCGCAGTTCCTCCACGGCGAACAGGGCGCGCTGATCTGTTCGGCCAAGATCGTCGAGACCGTCCCCGAGATGGACTCGAAGTTCTACGCGGCGACCCAGGTCATGGACGAGGCGCGCCACGTCGAGGCCTACGCCCGGCTGCTCAACGAGAAGATCGACCTCGCCTACCCGATCAACGTCCACCTCAAGACGCTGCTCGACCAGACGATCTCGGACACCCGCTGGGACTTCACCTACCTGGGCATGCAGGTGATGATCGAGGGCGTGGCGCTCGCCGCATTCTCGATGATCCGCGACTTCACCCGGGAACCGCTGTCCCGGTCGGTCAACGCCTACGTCATGCAGGACGAGGCGCGCCACGTCGCGTTCGGGCGCCTCGCCCTCAAGGACGCCTACGCCGACCTGACCGAGGCCGAGCGTGACGAGCGCGAGGAGTTCGTCATCGAGGCGAGCTACCTGCTGCGCGACCGCTTCCTCGCCGAGGAGGTGTGGGGCAACCTCGGCTTCGACGTCGCCGAGACCGTCGGCTACGTCGACCAGGCCCAGATCTACTCCTTCTACCGCAAGGCCCTGTTCAGCCGGGTCGTGCCGTGCGTGAAGGACATCGGCCTGTGGGGCCCGCGCGTCCAGAAGGCGTTCATCGACCTCGGCGTCATGGACTTCCAGAACACCGACCTCGAGGAGCTGTGGGAGTCCGACTCGCGCATCGCCGACGACCTCGAGGCCGAGATCGCGGCGATGAAGGCCAACGGCCACGGCTCGGGTGACGACAGCCGGGGCGCCCAGATCGCCGAGACCATCGCCGCGGGCACCGACTGACGGGCGGGTGCCGGCCGGGGCCGCGAGCTGAACGAGCCCGCGGCGCCTCCGGCCGTTCGGGTGAGTCCGGTGGTCACACCCGCACGATGTCGCCCTTCAACGACCAGGCGATGGACAGCACGTCCGCACGCTCCTGGTCGCCGTAGCCGAGGTCCGTCAGCGCCTGGAGCATGTCGTCGACGACCGCCATGTACTCCTCTTCGCTGATGTTCATGCCGCCGTGCGCGTCCGGCATCGCCTTGCCCGTGTACGGGTTCGGCCCGCCGGAGCCGGCCTTGAAGAACTCCTTGCCCATCGCACGGGCCCGTGCCTGGTCCGCGTGGGTGAAGCGGGTCGCAACGGTCGGGTTCCCGAGGTGCAGGTCCACGATGTGGTCGACCAGGGCCTCGATCCCGGCGTCGCCGCCGAGGCGCTCGTACAGGGAGTCGGTCGTGGGGGCCGGGGTGGTGTCCGGCGTGGTCTCGGTGGTGCTCATGCGCCCACCTCCACGCGCTCGCGCGACGCCGGTCGGTGCCATGGCTTGAGGCCGGCCACCGGTCCGTTCGCGGCGCGCCACGCATCGAAGCCACCGGCGAGGTGGCCGACGTCGAGCCAGCCGAGCTCGCGGAGGGTGTCCGCCGCGAGCACGGACCGCTGCCCGTCCTCGCAGTAGACGACCGCACGGCAACGCGGGTCGAGGTCGGGAAGGTGCGACGGGCTGGTGGGGTCGGCCGCGAACTCCAGCAGGCCGCGGGGCACGTGCACGGCTCGGGCGATGTGGCCGAGGTCGTCGACCTCGCTGCGTTCCCGGACGTCGACGAGGATCGTGTCCGAGTCGAACAGGTGGGCCTCCACCTCGGCGACCGACCAGCTGCGGACGCGGCCGCTGGCTCGATCGATGAGTTCGGCAGTGGTGGTCATGCGGGGTTCCCTCCCTGGCTGCCCCGAAGCGGGGGCGGGCACGTGCCCGCACGGAATGGGCGTGACATTCCGTGTCACAACAGGGACGATCCGCACGACGAGGGAGTCACGGGGTGGCCGAGCACGAGGAGAACACCGAGGTCGTCGCCGACGCGGCGTACCGCGCAGGCGACCTCGAGGGGGCCGTCGCGGCGTGGGAGCGCGCCCACGACGTGCGCCGTGCCGGCGGCGATCCGACCGGCGCCGCCCAGGCCGCGGCCATGGTCGCGATGTACCTGATGATGGACAGCGGGCTGATGACGCCCGTGCGCGGATGGCTGACACGAGCCGACGACCTGCTGGCGGACGCCGACGACACGGCGGTCCACGCCGTGGTCGCGATGGTGCGCATGTACGAACGCTTCATGTGCGGGGACATGGACGCCGCCGACTCCTGGTCGGCGCGCGCGGTCGAGCTCGGGGAGCGCCACGACGTCGTCCCCGCCGTCGTGCTGGGGCGGACGTGCCGTGCCCGACTGCGGATCTTCGACGGTGACCTCGCCGGGGGGTTGGCCGCGCTCGACGAGGTCGCGATCATCCTCGGCACCGGGGAGGTCGACGCGCTGACCACGGGGATGGTGTGGTGCGAACTGGTCTGCGCCGTACAGGGCCTCGGCGAGCACGAACGCGCCACCGAGTGGACCCTCGCGATGGAACGCTGGGGGCGCGACGGCAAGGCCTTCGGCGGCATCGTGGGCCGCTGCCGGGTGCATCGCGCCGAGATGCTGCGACTGCGCGGCACCTGCGACGAAGCCGAGGACGAGGCGCTGCTGGCCTGCGAGGAATTGCGCCCGTGGATGCGACGGGAGTTCGGCTGGCCCCTGACCGAACTGGGGACGATCCGGCTGCGGCGGGGCGACCTGGCCGGGGCGCAGGAGGCGTTCCTCGCGGCGTACGAGAACGCGTGGGACCCGCAGCCCGGGCTGTCGCTGCTGCGGCTGGAACAGGGCGACGTGGCCGGCGCGGCCGAACTCATCCGGGACGCCCTGCGCCATCCGTTCGACATCCCGTCCAAGGAACGCCCGCCCAACGTCGACCTGCGCCGCGCCCCGCTGCTGGACGCCCAGGTCGAGATCGCCGCTGCCGCCGACGACGTCACGACGGCGGTGGCGGCGGCCGACGCCCTCGCGGAGGTCACGGTGCGGTACCCGAGTCCGGGCCTGTCGGCCATGGCGGCGCTCGCACGGGGCCGCGTGGCGTTGCTGCGAGGAGACGCGGACGCGGCGGTCACGGCGTGCGAGCAGGCCGTGGCGGCGTGGGTCGACATCGGGGCGCCGTGGGAGGCGGCGCAAGCGCGGGTCGTCCTCGGCCGTGCCCAGCGCGCCGCGGGCAACGAGACCCGTGCACGCCTCGAGTTCGACGCCGCGGCCTCGGCGTTCCGACGGATCTGTGCCGACCACTGGGCGGTGGCAGCCGACGCGGCCAGGGACGGCGTGCCGACGGTTGGTGCGCGCACGGGCCCGGTGGCCGCGGACGCGGGCGGGGCGGCGGAGGTCGCCGTGTTCACCTGCGAGGGCGACACGCGGACCATCACGTTCGCGGGCCGGACCGTGCTCCTCCGCGACCTGAAGGGACTGCGACACCTCGCGCGCCTGCTGGCCGAGCCGGGCCGGGAGTTCCATGCCCTCGACCTCGTGGCCGTGGACAACGGCGTCCTCCCGACGGGTCGGGGCGCGAGAGACGACGACCTGCGGGTGTCCTCCGGCGATGCGGGTCCGGTCCTCGACGACGCGGCGCGTGAGGCGTACCGCCGTCGCCTCGTCGAGATCGAGGACGACATCGACGAGGCGACCCGGAACAACGACGTCGAGCGCGCCGCGCTGGCACGGGCCGATCGCGACTACCTCGTGCAGGAACTGTCGCGGGCGGTCGGACTCGGCGGCCGGGGGCGCCGAG
>JBFJMP010000153.1:0-6239 GCA_041633895.1 Nitriliruptoraceae bacterium | reverse complement strand
CTACCTGGTGGCGAACAAGGCCTCGCTGTACGCCGCGTACGTGTACGGCGGTGCGTCCGCGGTCGCGGAGGTCTTCACCGACCACCTGTACGCCGCGATCGAGTGACCACCACCCGATCGAGGGTCGCGATCCTCGCCGGGGGGCGAAGCGCACGCTTCGCCCCTGACGGCGGCCTGCCCAAGGCGTTGGCGCGCGTGGGCGACCGGACCCTGCTCGACCACGTCATCGACCGCTACGTCGGTGCCGGCCACCGAGACGTCGTGATCGCGCTCGGTCACCACCGTGACGCGCTCGTCGCCAGCCTCGCGCCGGCGACCGTGATGCCAGCCGGCGGCAGCATCGACGTCGTCCGACCCGACGGCGTGCTGCTGCGCCTGGTGGACACCGGCCCTGACGTGGGGACCGGGGCGCGGATCGGACTGGTGTGCGACCACCTCGACGAGGTCTTCCACCTCGCGTGGTGCGACGGCCTGCTCGACGTGGATCCGGTTGCACTCGAGGACGCGCACGCCGCCGCTGGCGCCCTCGTGACGATGGTGGCGGCACACCCGCCCACCCGGTACGGCCGGATCTGGCTCGACGGGGACCGTGTCGTGGACGTGGCCGAGAAGCCGTTGCTCGACGACGTCTGGGCGAGTGCGGGGATGTTCGTCGTGGACCGACGCGCCATCGCCCACGCCGAAGGGGTGGACGCGTCATGGGAGGAGGACGTCCTGCCGCGGCTCGCGAAGGACGGCGACCTGACCGTGTTCCGCCATGATGGCTTCTGGGCGACGATCGACACGCCGGAGGACCTCGACCGCGTGCGAGCGGCGGTCGGTGACACGACACCATGGCGCGTGCCCGGCCGTTCACCCGGCTCAGGAGGCGACTCGTGAGGATCCTCGTGACCGGCCATGACGGCTACCTGGGGGTTGGCGTCGTGGAGCGCCTGCTGGCACGGGGGGACGACGTCGTCGGACTCGACACGGAGCTCTTCGCGCATCGCAGCCTCGGTCCGGCGACCCACCCGCCACATGCACATCGCGTCGACATCCGCGACGTCACGGCAGACCTGCTCGACGGCATCGACGTGGTCGTGCACCTCGCGGGCCTGTCCAACGACCCCCTCGGGGAACGGTCCCCGGCCGACACCGACGCCATCAACCACCTGGCGACCCTCCGACTGGCCGACCTGGCGCGCCAGCGGGGCGTGCGTCGGTTCGTGTTCGCCTCGACCTGCAGTGTCCACGGTGGCGCCGGGGACGCGACCGTCGACGAGGACACCCCGGTCGCTCCGCTGACGGCCTATGCGCGGTCCAAGGCCGACGCCGAGGTCGGCCTCGCAAAGCGTGCCGACGGGACCATGGCCGTCACCATCCTGCGGCTCGGAACCGTGTACGGCGCCGCACCGCGCCTGCGCGCCGACCTCGTCGTGAACAACCTCGTCGGGTGGGCGCTGACGGCGGGACACGTCGAGCTCCGGTCCGACGGCACCGCCTGGCGTCCGCTGGTCCACGTCGACGACGTCGCCGACGCCCTCGTGGCTGCCGCCGACCTCGACGAACGCCTGAGCGTCGTCAACGTGGTCGGCGCGGACGGTGACCTGCAGATCATCGAGGTCGCCCGTCGGGTGGGGGAGATCACCGGGGCCGAGGTCCGCCAGGCGGTCGGTGCGGGCACGGACCCCCGGTCCTACCGCGTGGACGGTTCGCGGCTACGGCGTCTGCTGCCCGCGGCCACGCCCAGACGGCACCTCGACGACGGCATTCGTGACCTCGTCGCCGCCTACCGTGCACACGGGTTCCGACGCGAGGACCTCGAGGTGACCCTGCGACGCAACGCGTGGCTCGACCAACTGGTGGCCACCGGTCGGCTGACGGCCGACCTGCGCTGGCAGGTGCAGGAGCGCTGATGCCCGCTCGCTCGACCGTGCCGGCCCCGCCATCGTCGTGGTCGCGGATCACGTCCTGTCGCGCCTGCGGCGAGGGTGGACTGCAGCCTGTCCTCGACCTCGGACAGGTGCCGCTGGCCGACGTCTTCCCGACGGTGGAGGACCTGGCGCAACCCGACCCCGTCTACCCCTTGACGGTCGTGGTGTGCCCGTCCTGCGGCCTCCTGCAGACCAGGGAGGACGTCCCCGCCAGTGAGCTGTTCGACGACCGCTACCTCTACCGCTCGTCGTCGTCCGCCGACCTGGTCGCACGGGCGCGACGTCAGGTCCTCGACCTCGTGGGTGCTGGTCGGTTGGGTCCCGACGCCACCATCGTCGAGATCGCCAGCAACGACGGCTACCTCCTGCGGCATGCGGTGGGCGCCGGCGTCCGCGCCGTGGGGATCGACCCCGTGGCAGCCCTTGCCGCCGAGGCGCGCGCCCTCGGCGTCGAGACGGTCGAGGCGTTCTTCGACCGGGACCTCGCAGCGAACCTGCTGGCTGACGGCATCCGGGCGGACGTCATCGTCGCCAACAACGTCTTCGCCCACGTCGAGGACCTCGCCAGCACCTGCGAGGGCATGCGGGACCTCCTCGCCCCGGGCGGGCTCATTCGCATCGAGGTGCCCTGGGTGCACGCCCTGGTCGACGGGCTCGCGTTCGACACGACCTACCACGAGCACCGCTGCCACTTCGGTGTGGTCCCGTTGGTGCGGCTGTTCGCACGCCACGGCCTGGTCCTCACGCACGTCGAGCACCTGCCGGTCCACGGGGGATCGCTGCGCCTGACCGTCGAGCACTCCGGCGCGCCGGACGCGTCCGTGCGCGACGCCATCGCCGTCGAAGAGGCGGCCGGACTGGTTGACGGCAGCGGTTACGCGGCCTTCGCGGGCAGGGTCGACGATGCGGTCGCCCGCCTGCGGGCGGTCGTCGCGGCGACCGTGGAACGCCACGGGCCGATGGCCGGCTACGGGGCGGCGGCGAAGGGCACGGTCCTGGCCAACGTGCTGGGGCTCACGACGGACGAGGTCGCCTGGGTCGTGGATCGCAACGCCGCCAAGCACGGCCGCTTCGTGCCGGGACTGCGGGCGCCGATCCTGTCCGTGGAGGCCCTCGTCGACCGGGCCCCGGAGGTCACGTTCCTCTTCGCGTGGAACCACGAGGCCGAGGTGCTGGCCGAACAGGCTGCCGTGCTCGCTGCAGGTGGCCGCTTCCTGGTGCCCCTGCCGACGCCGCGGACGGTGGCGTCGTGACCGGCTGCCCGGGGTGCGGGGCGGACGCGGCGACCCCGCTGCACCGCGTCGACCGGGTGCCCGTCCACAGTTGCGTGCCGCTGCGGACGACGGCTGAGGCCCGGGACGTCGAGATCGGCGGCATCGACCTGGTCGCGTGCGCATCCTGCGGTCTGGTCCACAACGCCGCCTTCGACCCCGACCGGGTGGACTACGAACAGGACTACGAGGAGACCCAGGGCTTCTCGGCGCACTTCCTCGGCTTCCTCGACGAACTGGCCGACGACCTCGCCGCCCGCCAGGACCTGTCCGGTGCCGAGGTCCTCGAGGTGGGCAGCGGCAAGGGGGAGTTCCTCGTCCGGCTGTGCGCCCGAACGGGCGCGCGCGGGCTCGGCATCGACCCGGCCTGGCGCGACGAACGCCGCCCCGCCGACGCTCCCGACCACGTCCGCTTCGAACGTCGGGCCCTCGGTCCGGACACGCCGGACTCCGCGGACCTCGTGGTGTGTCGCCACACCCTCGAACACGTCGACGACGTCGCGACGTTCCTCGGCTGGCTCCGCGACGCCGTCCGCCCCGGTGGCCGGCTCGTCGTCGAGGTCCCGGCCGCAGAACGCATCCTCGCCGAGGGGGCGTTCTGGGACGTCTACCACGAGCACGTCACCTACCCGACGGCCGACGCGCTGCACGAGCTCGCGGAGCGCACCGGGCTGGAGGTGCTCGACCTGCAGCGCGTGTACGACGACCAGTACCTCGTCCTGCACGCCCGCCCGGCGGCTCCAGACGGAGCCACCCCTCGGCTCCAGACCGCTCCTCCCGACCCGGTGGCCGCGGCCGCAGCGTTCCAGACCGCCGTGCGCCGCTGGGGCGAGTGGTTCCACCGCCGGGACGAGGTGGGGGACCGGGTGGTCCTGTGGGGTGCGGGCTCCAAGGCCGTGGCGCTCGTGACCACGCTCGGGCTGGACGACGTCGTCGTCGCGGCCACCGACGTGAACCCCCACAAGTGGGGCACGTTCCTGCCCCAGTCGGCACACCCCGTCGTGGCGCCGGCGTTCCTGGCGGATCTGGAGCCGGACGTCGTCGTGGCGATGAACCCGGTCTACGTCGACGAGATCCGGGGCGACCTCGCCGACCTCGACCTGCTGCTGCCGGTCGTGCCGCTCACACCGGAGCCTCCCACCGAGCTCCGGTGACCCGGCGACGCAACGCGCCCACCTTGCCTGCGGTCCGTCGCACCGTGAGGGCGGCGAGGACGTCGGCCCACCCCGCGACGCGCTGTGGCAGCGAGAGGTCTGCACGTCGGACCGCCGCGAGGTGGTGACGGACCTGACGCGGCGTGGCCAGTGGTCGGCGCTCCGCGTTGCGTCGTGGGTCCAGCCACACCCAGTGGTCGCGATCGCGATGCTCGTCCGCGAAGGTGCGGTACAGCACCACGTCCGGCACGTCCACGAGGGCGCCAGCGAGGGCCAGTTCGGCTGCGAGGACCTTGGACGCCTCGGGGATGTCGCGCAGCAGGCCGGTGCGGTCGAGGGCGGACCGGCGCATCAGCGTGAACGCGAGCGTCGATGACGAGCGCAGGCCCCAGACGACCGCATGGAGCCGACCGAGCGGGCCGGTGCCGTCGGCTCCGGCCAGTGACTCGCGGTGGAGCAGTCCGAGGCCCCCGTCGCCGTCCACGAACTGGACATCGGCCAGCACGCCGACGGCGTCAGGGCGCGACCGGAGCGCGGCCAGGGCGGCCGCATGCAGGCCCGGACCGGGCCAGTCGTCGGCACCGTTCCACCGGAAGAACTCACCAGACGTCAACGCCACGCAGCGGCGGAAGTTGTCGAGGACCGGCACCAGGCGGTCGGTCGGTTCGTGGCGCAGGCGTGGGTCCTCGGCGGCCAACTCGCGGACCAACTCGCTGGTGCCGTCGGTGGAGGCGTTGTCCGAGACGACGACCTCGAGGCCGTCCACGTCGTCGAGGCAGGCGCGCAGCGTGGTCTCGATGTGGGGCAGGCCGTTGTGCACCGGCACACCCACCGAGACGATCGGCCGGGCCATGGTCACTCCTCCTGCGTGGCGCGGACGCTAGCGGAGGGCGGCAGCCGGTCAGGCCCGGAGGGTCGCCAACTGCGCGTGCAGTCGCTCGACCACGTCCTCGAGCAGGAACTCGGCGACCTGGTCCGCGATGCGTCCGCCGATCAGCGTGTCACCCACCGCGCCGAGCAGGCCCAGGGGTGGGCGGTAGTGGCCCAGGAAGGTGATCTCGGTCAGCGGGGGATGGGTCGACATCCCCGCCATCTCGAAGGCACCGTGCATGACCGGGTACAGGCGTTCGCCGTGCGACTCGTGCCAGACCAGTGGCAGCCGGTACGCATGGGCGTCGACCTGCTCCATCGGCTGCGTGTGGACACGCACCTCGCGGTGGATCTCGGCACCGTCGATCGTGGCGCGCAGGACGGTGACGGGATCGTCACCCTGCTCCGCCGTGCCGATCAGTGGGCCGATGATGACGGCCGTGTCCCGCCGGAAGGCCTCCACGACGTCCTCGAGGGACTCACCGATGAGTTGGCGCGCGTACACGTTGCGTTCCATGACCGCTCCTTCCGGCAGATCCACCGTGCCCGCGGTGCCCGCGGTGCACCAGTGCCGGAGGTCCCATCGGTCCGGGGCGAAGGGCCCTGTGGCGCCGCCCCGCGTGCGGCCACACTGACGAGACCCGCCCCGAAGGACGTGCCGTGCCACATCTCACCCCGGTCCCCGACGTGGACTGCTGGGACGTCCTCGGTGCCGCGGTGACGGCACACGTGTCCTTCTGGCACGAGGACGAGATCCACGCCATGCCGGTCAACATCATGGTCCGCGACGGCCAGGTCTGGTTCCGGACGCGACCGGACGGTGTCAAGGTTCGTGCCGCGGCAGCGAACGTGCGGATGGCCGTCGCGGTCACGCCGCCGCCGGACGGGCTCGACCACCTCGGGGTGAGCGCCACGGCGCGGGGACCGTCGCGCCTCGCGGAACCGCCCGTCGGAGGCGTCACCGTGCGTCCCTGGGCCCCCGAGGCGCGGGACGGCGTGTGGGTGTGCGTCGACGTCGACGCGGTCGTGGG
>JBFJMP010000152.1:0-6293 GCA_041633895.1 Nitriliruptoraceae bacterium | reverse complement strand
GCGGCGGCGGTGTCCAGTGCGGTCGGGCCGAGGTCGGCCGCGCGCACCAGCATGTGTCCGAGACGTGGGTGCGTGGGCAGGTCGACCAGGCGGCGCCCGTGGTCCGTGATGCGGCCAGCCGCGTCCAGCGCCCCGAGGCGGTGGAGCAGCGCCGTGGCGGCAGCGACGCCGACGGCCGGTGGCTGGTCGAGCAGGTCGAGGTCCGCGACCTCGCTGCCCCACGCCGCTGCCTGCAGCACGACGTCGGACAGGTCGGCCTGCAGGATGGCCGGCCGGCGCTGCGGATCCCGGGCGACGTGGTCGGCACGCGACCACAGGCGGATCGCGACGCCGGGGCCGAGGCGTCCGGCGCGCCCCGCCCGTTGGTCCGCGGACGCCTGTGACGCGCGGGTCGTCACGAGTCGTGTCAGGCCGGTGCGCGGGTCGAGGCGCGGTTCGCGGGACAGGCCGGCGTCCACGACGATCCGTACGCCGGGGACCGTGACCGACGACTCGGCGATGTCGGTGGCCAGCACGACCCGCCGTCGACTGCCGGGGGACAGGGCGGCGTCCTGGTCCCGCCCCGGGAGGCGTCCGTGGAGGACCACGACGTCGGCCGGTGCACCGTCCAGCAGCCGGCGGACCTCGTCGATCTCGCGGACGCCCGGCAGGAACGTGAGGACGTCGCCCTCGTGCTCGTCCAGTGCACCGCGGATGGCCGTGGCGACGTCCGGGGCGAGGTCGGCCGTGGCGTCACGGGGGACGTGGTGGACCGCCACGTCGTGGAGGCGGCCGTCCGAGTGCACCGTCGGGGCGCCGAGCAGGTCGGCCACGCCGAGTCCGTGCAGCGTCGCCGACATCACCACCATGCGCAGGTCCTCACGCAGGACCTGCTGGGACTGGCGGCAGAAGGCCAGCGCGAGGTCGGCGTCGACGGATCGTTCGTGGAACTCGTCGAGCACGACGGCGGCCACGCCGGGCAGCGACGCGTCCCGGTGCAGGCGTCGCAGCAGGACGCCCTCGGTGACGACCTCGATGCGGGTGCGTGCCGACGTCCGGCGGTCCTCGCGCGTCGTGACGCCGACGACGCCGCCGACCTCGTCACCGGCCTCGGCAGCCATCCGACGGGCTGCCGCACGTGCGGCGACTCGCCGTGGTTCGAGGAGGACGATCCGCCCGTCGGCCCAGTCCTGTGCGGCCAGCAGCGGCGGTACCCGTGTCGTCTTGCCGGCCCCCGGCGGGGCCTCGACCACGACGTTCGGCGACGTCGCCAGCGCCCGCGCGATGTCGGGCAGCACGACGTCGATCGGCAGGTCGGGGGCCGAGGGTGGCCGGGAGGCGCTCATGGCGACCACCGTAGGGCAGGCTCAGCGGGCGCCGACCGCTCCGGTGCGCAACCAGCCGGCGCGGGCCCAGGCGACCTCGACCGGGGCGGGCGTGATCACGTACTGCCAGCCGTCGGCGACGTTCGCCACGCCGGGGGGCAGGGGGCCGGACCGCTGGGCGGCGATGAGCGTCTCGCCACCGACGAGCTGCGCGATGACCAGCAGGGCCTGGTCGCCCGCGCGCCCCATCGCGGCGCGGTGGACCTCGCTGGCCGGCCGGCCGATCGCGCTGGCCGCCTCGGCCACCGGCCGGGTACGGGGGATGACCGGACGCATGCCGGATGCCTCGAGCCAGAACTCCCAGTCCTGCTGGGGGTCACGGGTCGGAGCGGGCGAGCGAAGGACACTCGCGACCGCCCAACCGGCGAGCGCGACCACGAGCAGCATCAGCAGAGTCGAGATCACGTGGGCCAGCATGCCGGTTGGGGCGGCCAAGGTCACGTACCCGGCACCGTTCGACCGGTCAGGCGGTGTCAGCCGGTGGCGAACTGGGCCGCGGCGAGTTCGGTGTAGAGGCCGCCGCGCTCGACCAGTTCGGCGTGGGTCCCACGCTCGACGATGTGGCCGCCGTCGAGGACGAGGATCTGGTCGGCCTCGACGATCGTGGACAGGCGGTGGGCGATCACCAGGCTGGTGCGATCGCGCAGGATCTCCCTGAGGGCGGCCTGCACCTGCCGTTCGGACTCGGATTCGAGGTGGGCGGTCGCCTCGTCGAGGATCACGACCGACGGGTCCTTGAGGATCACGCGCGCGATGGCCACGCGCTGCTTCTCGCCGCCGGACAGGCGGTAGCCGCGATCGCCGACGATCGTCTCGTAGCCGTCGGGCAGCCGGGCGATCGTGTCGTGGATGTGGGCGGCCTTGCACGCGGCGACGATCTCGTCGTCGGTCGCGTCCGGCTTGGCGTAGCGGAGGTTGCTCGCGATCGAGACGTGGAACAGGTGCGGGTCCTGGGTGACGACGCCGATGTGGTCCGCGAGGGAGGTGAGGGTCAGGTCGCGGACGTCGTGGCCGTCGAGCAGGACGCGGCCCTCCGTCACGTCGTACACGCGGGGCAGCAGCATCGAGAGCGTGGTCTTGCCGGCACCGGACGGGCCGACGAGCGCCACCATGGAGCCGGCGGGCACGTCGACGTCGACGTCCTGCAGGATCCAGTCGGACGCCTGGTCGCCGTGCTCGGACCGCGGGCCCTCCAGCGACTCCAGGGTCGAGCCCTCGGACGCGGGGTAGCGGAAGCGGACGTGCTCGAACCGGACGTGGCCCTCGGAGGTGTCCAGTGGGTGGGCGTCGGCGGCCTCGTCGATCGCGCGCGGGAGGTCCATGACCTCGAAGACCCGCTCGAACGACACGAGCGCGGTCATCAGGTCGACCCGGGCGTTGGACAGCTGGGCCAACGGGCCGTAGAGCTGGGTGACGTAGAGGGCGAGGGCGACGACGGTGCCGACCTCGATCGCCTCGGACGAGATCGCGATGCGACCGCCGACGAGGTAGACGAGCGCCGTGGCGAGCGAGCCGATGAAGCCCAGCGAGGCGAACAGCGCCCGACCGTGCATGGCCTGGCGGATGCCGATGTCGGCGACGCGGGCGGCGCGGTCGTGGAACAGCTCGGTCTCGCGATCGGTGCGGCCGAACAGCTTCACGAGCAGCGCCCCCGACACGTTGAAGCGCTCGGTCATGACCGTGTTCATCTGGGCGTTCAGCGCCATGCCCTCACGCGACAGTTCCTGCAGGCGTTGGCCGACGATGCGCGCGGGGATCACGAACAGGGGGAGCAGCGCGAGCGACATGAGCGTGACCCGCCACTCCAGCAGGCTCATCGCGACGATCGTCACGGTCACCGAGATCGTGTTGTCGATGATCCCGCCCAGGGTGCCGGTCAGGGCGCGCTGGGCGCCGATCACGTCGTTGTTCAGCCGGGTGATCAGCGCCCCGGTCTGGGTGCGGGTGAAGAACGCCAGCGGCATGCGCTGGACGTGGGCGTACAGCATCGTGCGCAGGTCGAGGATGAAGCCCTCGCCGATCGTGGCGCTCAGCCAGCGTTCGACCATGGACAGCAGGCCCATGAAGGCGGCGATGCCCAGCATGGCGAGGAACAGGCGCGTGAGCAGCGCGGTGTTGCCGTCCGGGATCGCGCTGTCGACGATGGTGCGGATGATCAGCGGTGGCAGTGCACCCAGCGACGCGGTCACGACGATCAGGCCGACGAAGCCGGCGAGGCGCCGCCGGTACGGGCGCGTCAGCCCGACCGCGCGACGGATGACGTTCCGGTCGAGGCCGCGGTTCGCGAGGTCGTCGGGGTCGCCGAGGCGTCGAAGGCCCCAGCCGCCTGCGCCCGGATGGAACGACACGTGAACTCCTGCCTGAATGGTCGGCGAGTCGACCACCGTACGGGGCGCAACGCCTCCGACCGACCTCCGCGTCCCGATGTGCGTGCGGGAGGCTAAGGGTCGGGGGCTAGCCTCGTGCGGACGTGCGACCTGGAGTGGTGATGGCGTCTGACGGTGGAACGCCCCGTTCGTCCCGCCTGGCGCGCGCCCTTGCGTTCGCTGCCGGCCTCGGGGTGGTCGGGGTGGTGGGCGCGAACGCCGTCGGCGTGGGTCGCCTGCGGCGACAGGCGGAGGCGCACAACGGCGACCTCGGACCCGTCGGTGTGGTCGGTGAGGGTCTCGGGGAACCGCTGCGACTGCTCGTCCTCGGCGACTCAGCGGCACGCGGGTTCGGCCTGCCCAGCGTCGCCGAGTCCTTCCCGGCGCTCGTGGGTGCCGGCCTGTCGCGGGCCACGGGGCGGCGCGTCGAGGTGCGCTCGTTGGCCACCGACGGCCATCGCACCGCCGACGTGCTGGCCGAGCAGGCGCCGCTGGTCCGCGCCCACGCCCCCGACGTCGTGGTGGTCTCCGTCGGCGTCAACGATGCGGTGCGGGGGACACGCCGCGACGACCTCGCCACCTCCACGCGTGCGCTCGCGGACCGGGTCGCCGGGGACGTGGACTCGTCGGACGTGGCCTTCGTCACCTGCCCGGACCTGCAGTCGGCGCCCGGGCTGCCGCGCCCGCTGAACCGCCTCGTCGGCCTGCGCTGCCGCCGTGTCGCGCGCACCCAGCAGCAGGCGCTGGAGGGGGCGTCGCTGCGTGTCGTGGACCTGCCGGACGTCCGGTTGGAGCACTACGGACCGGATGGGTTCCACCCCGGCGTCGCCGGCCACCTCGCCATGGCCGAACGGGCCGTTGCCGGACTGATGCCCGCCCAGGGCTGAGAGCAGGAGCACACCATGGACCTCGGACTCGACGGGCGCGTCATCATCGCCACCGGTGCAACCAGTGGGCTGGGGCGCGCGACGGCCGCAGCCCTGACCGCCGAGGGCGCCCGCCTGGTCGTGTGCTCGCGCGACCCGGATCGCGTCGCGGCGACGGTCGCCGAACTCGGGGCCGATCGGGCGGTCGGCGTGGTCGCGGACCTCGTCGACGACGACACCCCGGCGCGGCTGGTCGCGGCCGCGCACGACGCGTTCGGACGCCTCGACGGCCTGTTCGTGTCGCATGGCGGGCCACCGGCCGGGCCGGCCGCCGAGCTCAGCGACGACGACCTCGACCGTGCCCTCGCCCTCGCCGCCCGCGCCCCCATCCGCGTCGTGCGCGACGTCACGGCCGAACTGGGCGAGGGCGGGGCGGTGCTGGTGCTCACGTCGACCTCCAGTGTCGAACCGATCGCCGGGTTGGCCTCGTCCAACCTCACGAGGACGTCGGTCTGGGGTTACTGCCGAACGCTCGCCGACGAGGTCGCCCCGCGCGGGGTCCGCGTCAACCTCGTCCTGCCGGGACGCTTCGCGACCGATCGCCTCGCGGAACTGCACGCGAGCGTCGCGGACCGGACCGGGCGCACCCCGGACGAGGTCCGCGATGCCGCCGCGGCGGCGATCCCGCTGCGCCGCATCGGCGACCCGGCCGAACTCGGACGTGTGGCGGCGTTCCTGCTGTCCCCAGCCGCGTCCTACGTCACCGGCTGTGCCTGGCGGGTCGACGGGGGCGCGGTCACGGGCCTGTAGGCAGGGGCCACCACGCCCCGCGCGTTAGTCTCCGTCGACCCCGGCAAGAGCCCACCTGCGAGGCCAAGCGTGCAACTCGATCGGCGCCCCGTCCCACCTCCCCAGGACGACTTCACGGATGAGGAACGCCGGATCCTCGCGCGCTACGTCACCAACGTCGACGACCACGTCTTCGGGCTGACCGGGCTGCCCGAGGTCGTCAAGGGCGCCCTCTTCGCGCGCTACTCCCGCTCCGCCAAGTCCGTCCGGCGGCTGTTCCTCGACGAGTTCGTCGACCAGCTCGACGAGATCGCGGCCACGACCGGCGGCGACGTCGGGGTCGAGCGCGCCGACTCGCTCTACCAGAAGGTCTTCAGCGAGTACGGCGACGACTCGGTCGCCCAGCTCGGCGGCGCCCACGTCGCCGTCGAGGAGGTCAGCAACCTGCTGACCAAGCAGTTGGAGTGGGGGCGCCTGGCCGCCTACCTCGAGCAGTCCACGCGCTACATCGACGCGTACGCCAAGCGCGACGACGACGGGCACTTCCGCTACTACCGCGACCCGGACGTGATGGCGGGTCCCCACGCCGCCGCGTACGAGCGCGAACTCGACGCGATCTTCGAGACCTACGGCCGGCTGTACCCGCAGGTGTTGGCGTGGGTCCACGGCACCTACCCGCAGGACGAGGCGACCTCCGACTTCGTGTACCGCAACGCCACCAAGGCCAAGGCGCTGGATCTGCTGCGCGGCCTGCTGCCTGCGGCGACGACCTCGAACGTCGGGATGTTCGCCAGCGGCCAGTCGTACGAGGGGCTGCTGCTGCGGCTGCGGTCCCTGGACCTGGCCGAGGCCGATGACGTCGCGGGGCGTCTGCTGGTCGAGCTGCGCAAGATCGTGCCGAGCTTCCT